>JAEOTI010000683.1 GCA_016839955.1 Candidatus Hodarchaeota archaeon
TACTCTCTCTTCTATTCCGTCCATAGAATATCTCAGAGAAAATTGTTACATTATTATCCATTGTTAATCATCTGTAGATTTTCTTCATTTATAAAGGTACATGATATATTAGGGTATTAAAAAGCTTTAATCCATTTAATTATGAGAACATCACCACAGGAACTGACTTTAAGACCAACATCGGCTGTATAGAGCAGATCAAATCTATTCGACCTTGATTTTTTACATTACATTCCAAAATGAAATTCCAATTAGAATTTAGAATGATGATTTAAAAGGTACGTGATACCTTTGGCTTTTTAAAGGGGCCTTTATAAACTCTAATTTAGACTATGGGCTTTTATAAGGAAGATATATCTTTATAAAGTGCCTTTATATACTCCGATTTTTGTTCTAATTCTTCATGATTTCACAAGTCAAAGAAAAGTAATGCTTCTTACCAAAGATTTTCGCTCTCTTAGAGGTTCTACTTCCGCATTATTCACACCGATGAACAGCCCTTTCACTTCGTATCAACTGGATTTATCTCAGGGGGTAGGTTGAGGAATCAAAATGACAAACAAACCTATAAAATAGCTAAGACTTGTCATTAGCAACCCCACCAGTGGATTCATTAGCTGGAACACCAATACTAACACAGAAGATGATATCTGAGATTGTTTTCATCTTATAGAAGTAAATATACTATACTTACATACAATTAACTTAAAAAACTAATTATAATTTCGGAAATTGCTGGCAATAAAACCCCGATAAGAAAGCCTACAATAGTTATAATTAAATAACCAAAATTTAGGCGAGGTTTTCTTTTCGCTTTTACTCGACCAGCTCCCTTTATTGATCCTGATAATTCAAAATCCTCACTAGAAAGCCCTGTGTGAAGAATTTTTATAGTCCCTCCTTCATTTTTATCGAGATAATCAAAAGTTAGCCTTATCCTTGAATTATTTTCATCTAAATTAGAAGAGAATTCGTTTGCTGGGTTTTTCATTTCGACCAAAGATGTTTCCAAAATTTTGTTATTGCGTTTGATGGAAAGAGTTATCGGATCTGCTTTAGCAATATCTGTAAAATGGATTGTCTCTCGACCTTCATTCCAGAATTTCAGTTTTGTAATTGTCAAATTATCTATTTTTTGTCCAGAATATGATATCTCCAATGGCCCATATTTATTTAAATCACTTACAACATTATAACTGCTTAACTCATAGATTGGCTTTTTCTCTTTTTTTCCTTTATAATAAAAGAGGATTGCTATTGTTATACTTGTTAAACCTATAATAATGCCCAAAATACCAAATAACGGGTTATTAATCATATCTGTAAATTCTGATTGGACTATCATACGAAAATCCCACATTAAATTTCTATTACACTAATTTTACATATCTGGTTGGCAATATCTGATGCATTTAATATTGTGTCTGATCTGTAATACACTCTATTCCTGTTTCTTTAAGGTCAATTTTTACCTTATATTACCTTCTAGATAATAAATAACATAATTGTACATAATGAATCATCCTTAATAGAAACAGTCTTATAATAGTTCATGTAGTATTTTGATAGGAGAGGGTGTCAGCGCCGAGTCTTCTTATTAGCGGGAGAAAAGGGCCTGAAAAATTTGTCGTTTACCCGGAGAATCGAAGGTTTTGATATCATTTCTACGAAAACAATGAGAGGAATACTCCGAAATTGAAAACTTGGAGTATTTTTCGGGCATTAGTAACTGTTGAATTACCAATTTCAAAAGAATGACTATTGGAATTGGTATTTACAATTGGAATTTTGATATTTCATTGTGAATTACTCCTAATTTTTGAGCGTCATTTAAATCTCTCTAACAAACAGAAAATACCGTATACAGAAAAAAAAGACATCTACAAAGAAGATACGTTAACAATTGCCTAAAAATTTTTTAATTTTCTCTACAATCTTGTATGAAAAACCTTGGGTTAAATTCCATTCTAGAAAAAAATCTTTATCTTTGAATTGTGTGATTCTCTTCCCTTCTCTCTCTAGTTTTTCATTAAAAGCTGATCTGGCCTGTTCTGTAATATTTCCTGAATTAATGATATAACAACAATCAGCTCTAACTTTTGTGCCTACGTTTTTATCAAAAAATCGATGTTCTAAAGCCATTGATGCCTCATTCAACACACTAGAAAAAAGAGTTGAATAACTCTTTCTATTGCTTGCGTGAATATTTTTCCTTGCTTTCACTACGAAAGCAACATACCAGTAGAACCCTTCAGGGAAGCGGTATTTAAATGCTATATCTATCCCATATTCATCCCTCTTTTCATGGTGATTTTTCAGTATTACAAGTTCATAACCCAGAGAATGATAAAAAGGGACAAGAAAGCATTTAGTTAGGTCTGATTCCGTGGCATATTTGAAAAACCGGTCGAGTTCATCATTGGATAAGTTATTTTCCTGTGAGGAAGGATGAGAGTTCTCTATGGTCATTATAATACGCCTTTGATGACTTTTTTAATTATGAAATAATTATCTGCAATTTTATCATATAAAGGATAATTCTCTTTATATCAAATGAAATCGGTTGAAGACAATTCAATAATTATATTATCGATATTTGCTTTTATTGAACGAAATTTTCAATCAAAATAAAGGACATATATGAAAAAGGAATTACATTATGAATACGATCTAATTACAATCATCCTTAAAATTAAACCGGTTAATTATTTTCCTAATAAAAAGAACCCTATACTCAGTAATCCATAAAAATACCTGAAAATAAGTGATCATCTGTTAGACTTGAAGATTAGAAGTGTAGGAAAGTATCCCATAATTCTGCAGTCTTACTAGTCGGATTATTGCGTATCACCAAGATAATTAGGTTCATTTTTTATCAGTAAATAGCCAACAAACGCCAAATAAATCAACACTAATCCTGAAATGAGAAAAACAATACTACCAATCACATACAAAGATGATTCGGCACCTTGGATTACTGATTGTAACGGTTGTAAAGCCAGTGCTCCGATAACAAGAAATATGCCTAATACAGAAATTGTAAACCACACCTCTTTTAGTTCACAGGCCCATGAACAGTAATGGTGATTTTCCAAGAATCTCCCCTTTCGAGAGGCACTCTCGCCACAATAAGCGCACTGGAAGATAGGTCTTTCGCTATGGATCAAGCGGTGAATTCACCTCTGGGGAAAGTCTGAGGAAATAGAACGACTAACATTCCAACAAAATAGGCTAAATAAGCCATTAACCATCCCACAGGTGGATTTATTACCATGAATACCACTGCTAACACAGAAATAACGACCCCTAATTTGATAAGGGCTTTGTCATTCCACATTCTTTTTGTCAACCTTACTATCTATTAGAGATACGCTTTGCATGTCTCCCCGTCGATCAAAGATATGGACTGAATCTTTCCCAATCACCATCAGTTTCTCATCAAAAGGTATTCTATTATCTGTTTTGGAGGATTTAATATTACTAGCTACCCACTCTTTGATTGCCTTCACCCATTTCTTGGGAGTGGATATTTTCTTGTCTTCTAAGAGGTTCATGGCTTCAGGATACCGTCTTAACATTATACAACTCACTCAATGATGAATTGATTGTGTGGTTTTTATACTCGAAATCATCCATAAAAGAGGTGAAAGGAAATGTTTATTGAAGGAGTATTGCACTCAAACAACAATGAAAAGGGAAAATCAATATGTCTTTAATTAGAAAAAAATTCGATCAACTAGATATTACTTGGAGAATTGCCATTAGAAAGGCATTTCTAGTACTTGGATGTACATTTGGATCGTATCTCATTGGCTTTATAATTCTTATTGTCATAGCAATACCGACAACTATTCTTATGCCTCCCGACACATTTACTGGACTTTTTTATTGGTTTAGTATAATTCCAGTGGTTTTTCTCTTGCTTGGATTTCTTGTTGGTCTTTTCAAAGCATTGTTAGATCTTTCAAGGATTGTGTCACGCGACTCGTTTCAATCGTGAAACTCCGCTTATCTATTTTTTAGGCAGACCTAAACACTTTTTCTAGTATAAAAGAGGTGAAAGGGAATCTACCATTGAAATACAATGACAACAACTATTGATTATCCACATGTCCTGCTAGATGATAGAGAGCCAAGTCAGTTAGTTGATGCACTTGCTGATCTGGGGTACGAAGTGGAGGTGAAGCGTTTAACAACGGGAGATTTTGAAGGAAAAACTACGATAGGGGAGATCAAACGAGGCGAGGATTTTTTCAGTTCAATTGTGGATCGAAGATACATTAACCAAGCTAAAAAGATGCACCAGACAGGGAAAGAACGGTTCTTCATCATTGCTGGAAATCTTACAGATGAACGCTGGCGATTGAAACCCGTCATTGGTGCAGTGTTAAGTCTGGTCTTTGATTTCCAGGTGGGGATAATACCAGTGCCGAATATGGAAGCAACAATAGGATACGTGATTCATAAAATAATGTCTCAAGTAGATGGTAAAAACAGGCGACCTGTATCATATTATCAGAGTCGAAGTGCGAAGAAGGGATTACATGTCAATACTACCTTGGAAATGGTTCGTAGTATTCCAAGTATCGGAATGGGTGTTGGTATTGAGGTCACCAAAGTTTTTCCAACTATAGTGGAGATGTCAAAAGCTAGTCTGAACGACTTGGCAGCGATTCCGAAGGTCGGGAAGGGACGAGCTGAGATTATCTTCAATGCCCTGAGGGGAAAATGATTATAACTTCTCAAATTTGAGAAACACACTAGAAAATTTTAAGTCTGACGACGCCAACCGTCCAACACAATTCTATGTCGATTCAATATTTCTTTCGGTTCAAGGGTAGTTAAGCGTAATGGTTTTTCCGTGTTAGAGAAAAGATAATATTGAGAACAATTATAGATCAATCCATTCATCTTATGAATTTCATATTTGTCAATTATTTCTCTTGGAAAATGGGTTTCAAATTCCTTTCTTTCCAAGAATCTTATGGCTAAATCGGGAGAAATAGGAAAGTAATGGTCTCGGACCTTTGTGTTAAGATTAGCTAAAAAATATTCTCCTTCTGGAATACATTCATCCCCAGTAATAAATGGTAAATCTGTATTATTTTCAATCAAAATTGGGTATACGGTATTAGGTATTATGGTGCGTATAGGAAGCTTAAATTTATCTCTCCATTCATCGATGATCTCTTTTTCTAAATTTTTCTTCCTATCTAATTGGTGAAATGTACCATTAACGTTAGCCGATGGAATTTTAATGTGATATGCTTTACTTATTAAAGAAAATAAAATTTCTATATCATTTGTAAACAAAACTGTTTGAAAAAATTCAGCAGCTTTTTCGGTATAGGTAATTGTTCCCCTTTTTCTCATATCACTACCCAAAATATCACCTACCCTTAGAGAATTACAAAACTCTAAAAAATCTCTAAAAACAAATGATTTAGCTTTTAGGCAATTAGCTATTTCCCAAAGGGTTTCCTGATTATTATTTTGGTATAAACATTCTTCTGCTCCATTCTTAATTATCTTTTGAAGCAAATTTAGCTTATTTTCTGTCTTTTTAACGATGTCATCTACAATGGGTAATAAGTAGTGATTTATTCTGGCTAAGGACGAAATTTTTCCATAATTAAGCATATTCTTTTCTATATCGTAATAATGAATCTTCATTCGTGATTTTAATCTCTTTCGAATTTTAAAGGGTAATGAATCCTTCTGGTCTAGATATCCTGAAAGATCAGGAGAGAAATTTCTCAAGTAGCTTTGAGAGACAAAATGTTGTTTGTCCTTGACACACATTTCAGGAAACACCCTCTTGTAACAGAAATTAATACATATTAGACGTCATTTCTAGAAAAAAATCATTCAATCTGTTTCAATAAACTTAAATCAAATTGATTTTGATAAAATATTTCTGAGTAATTAAATCTATCTAGTTCTAAACATAAATTGTTTAATCTCTTAAATTAATCAGCATTTTCATTAAATTTACCTTTTAGAATCTTGAAAAATTGATAGTTTAATAGATAATAGAATTTCAACCATAAAATTCGGTTAGCTTCTCTAAAAACTTGAGATAGTTGTCTCCAGTTTTTTATTACATAGAAAATGAGAGTATTATTAAAAACTAAGAAAAAATTGTAATATTTTGTCTTTTCGGTGTCAATTTTTGAAATCGTTGTAGTATCAGGTTTCTCAGTAAGCCTAGAATCTAATAACATGTATTTAATCGCTTCAAGTCTTGCTCTTATGTAATAAGTTGGTTCAAGGCGGAGTGAGTTAATAAGAGTATAATCAGCTAAAAAATCTAAGTATGAGTGACGGAAGTTAAAAAATGGAACATTATTTGTGTGAATTTTATCGTCGGGGATGTCCTCACAAGATATTAATGTAAGTGTATGTGAGTATTCATGCCATGCGGCTTGCCGGACGTGATTTTTAGGAAATTTTTGACCATATTGATTTGTAATATGTTTTAAATAACCCTTTTTGTATAAATTTTTTAAATTCTCAGCTTTGATCACAAATTCTACTAATTCTTCATTCCAACAAGTATTGAAATCAGAAACAGATTTTGGGTCTTTATCTAAAATTTGTTTATGCAAAATTGAATCTTGAATCGTCTCTTCAGTATATATATTATATTTTCTTGTATCTTTCTGTTTTTTCCATAATTTTTCAATTTCTTTTTGATACCAAGAAAATAAGCGAGTTAATTTCATCTCACTCACTCCAATATTTTCTCTAATTATTAATTCCTTGGTTGTTGTTAAACAAGAATTCTAGAATTATGTTACAAGAATTCTGATAACGGTCTTTAAAAAATATTAACACTGTCACGTAAAGCGATAATCGTTTTTGGTGATAAAAATATGGATCAAACACTCACCTGGATAGATAAATTACTTGTTATAGTCTTGGACACCCTCAGTCGTAATGGCAAACTCGATTTTTCCATCAGGAAGTTCGGGGTTTTTAGTAAGAGTGGCAGTCCGTTTGGTAGCTTTGCCTTTACGGAGAAATATCCGTGTGGTAACAGTATGACCGACCATATTCCCCCCAATGGGTTTATTGGGGTCACCAAAGAACATACCGTCAGGTTTGGAAGCAACTTGGTTGGTTATGATTCCGACACAATTGAGGATCTCTGCTTGTTTGGAAATAAAGGATAAGTGTTTGCCAATCAATTGTTGACGTGTAGCTAATGTTGCTCGTCCCGCAAATTCACTTCGGAAATGAGCCATGAGAGAATCGACAATAATCAACCCCACACCAGGCACCATCGTGAGTGCTTCTTCCGTCAACGCCATCTGATGTTCACTATTGTAGCCTCGCCCCACGGTGATTCGTGCTAACACCGCGTCAGGATCCATGCCTAAAGCTTGAGCAATTTGGACAATGCGGTTATAACGGAAAGTGCCCTCAGTGTCAATCCAAATTATATCTTGATCGAGGTACTTCACACAATTAACAGCCAATTGATGAGCGAGCTGAGTTTTTCCGCACCCATTCTCTCCTGCAAGTTCGGTGACACCTCCTGTTTCAAAACCTCCTCCGAGGAGCTCATCAAACGCCTTTGATCCTGAAGGTAATTTAATGCGGGTTTTTGCTGATTCTTCATATTCTGTTCCTTTTTTCAACCCGAGATCAAAACGGGCACGAGCCTCGCGGATCAAAAGCGACGCAGTTTTCTCGGCTATCCCTGAAATGTCGGTCAGTTGGGAACGAGTGGCTAATGCAATCGATTCTTTACTGCCATACCCCGCCTCTTCCAACCGTTTTTTGGTTGATGGCCCAATACCAGCAACCGTCTCTAAAAAGGGCTTTTCAGAGATTTTACTGTTTTTCTTCGTTTTTTTCTTTTTTTCTGTCTTGATTGGTTCAGGAATAATTCCTTCTTCTTTTGTTTGGACTTTTGCCATGTGTATTCACTTTTCAAGAAAAATTTGATTCCATTTCATATTCTACCCAAGATTACCCCACTTCCCTTTTATATTCGGAATGAGCAAAAAATAGCATGGATTTGACAATAAAAAAGTCTCTCAAAGGACTTTAGATAGAGACCCATAAGCATTAAA
>JAEOTI010000684.1 GCA_016839955.1 Candidatus Hodarchaeota archaeon
AATATTTGGCTCATTATTCATTATTAGATCACGAAAAGAAGGAACTTTTGATTGGCAAAGATTTCTCACTGGTGTAGCTATCATTGCTATGGGAGGGTCATGGTGTGGTATCGCTGGATCATTTATTATGGTTTTACTAACAAATGAACCTTTAAGTGTCAAAGGTCAAGTAATGGCGTTAGCATGGGCTCCTGCTTTAGGAGCGACAGTGTGGCTTTATTTGGTATTTTCGTTAATTAAAATAAATTGGAGAAAATATGTTTTGGGAATCGTCGGGGTAATAAATATAATATTTTTTGCTCTAATTTATGTAATGTTACCCCTTGGGGAAGAAAAAACAAAATATGAGGGAGATTCAACAATTCAATACGTAGAAGATCTTGCAGAATACTCAATTTCAAAGGACTCAGGATTACCTGATTCACAATTTATTGGTCTAACTCGGTATTTCATTATAATTTACGTCATAATTATCGTTTTTGTTGTTGGAGGGACTTTTCTATGGACAAGTTGGAAAACACAAGTCGCTGAAATTAAATGGAAAGCCTTACTGATAGGATTAGGTTGTGTAATTTATGGTCCTGTTGCTGCAATAGATGCTTTTGCAGCAGAAAGTGCCATAATTATATTGATAGTACGAGCAATATTAGTTGGGTGTATGTTATTAGTCTACGTTGGGTTTTCCCTTCCTAATTGGTTCCGAATTAGAGTTGGGTTAGAAGTTAGCTAAAAACAAAAATTATTGTGGATTTACATTGAAAGGAAAATTCTTTGGGATTATTGCAGGTCCATTTTTTTTTCTCGGTGGAACATATGTTCTTTTTAGGTGGACTCACCGACTTCAAGAATATCTATTGGTCGAATGGGGGGATTTAATAGGACTTGATTTAGACGAAGTTCAAGTAAAGGAACTCCAGAGAAAGATTAGACCTTGGCTTCTCAGAATTCACATTATAGGGATGTTTCTTGCATTTTTATTTTCTTTATTACATAGTTTTAGTTTATATCAAGAAGAAGGGTTCATGGAAGGTGGATTCTCTCATATAATTGTTTGGGTTGCTTTAATTATATTATTACTTTATGTATTAACTGGTTTAGACCTAAAATTTCGGTTATTACCAAACCAAATCCGGCGGAAAATCCGAATTATTCATAAAAATCCATTTTTAGTTTTTTTTATTGCAGGATTGATTTTAACCCATGTTTTATTGATAGATTAGTTAAAAAAAATAAAGAATTACGTGAATTCAAGTTAGATTGATTATTGATGGGATAATATAAAAAGAAGAAGGAGGAAGATTAACTTCTTCCTTTCTGTCTCATTAAGGTCACTACCAGTGATAGAGCAACAAATACAATAATTAGCTCAAATCCTGGAACTGATGTGGGTTCCTCAGTTTTTGAAGAGTCATTAGAATCTTTATCGGAGTCAGCTATTATAATTTCTTCCGATGCCGTGAAAGAAAATTCTTCAAAGGTGTTTGGAGCCCAGTCGTGAAATATATCGGGGTTGTCTCGAGAACGTATATCCACACATTCTGTCCATACCGCGATATCTGCATAACCTGTAGCGGGATATTCAATGAAAATTAGAGTAACCGTATTATCTACTATCGTAAAATGTGATTCATCGTAAAATCTATTCCAATTGTTGGGTCCAATTGCTTCTTCAAACGTAACCTTTCCGATTTTCCATGAGACATCAATAGTATTATTGCCATAACTGGTCAAAATGAATGCTGCTTCCCAATCTGTTGGATTACTATCATCGCTAAACATTATGAGATATCTAAGAGTTAATCCAGATGCTGCCAGGTCTAATGGAGCATTACAGGTGATTTCAACCCAAGATCCATAAGAACTAACATGAACAATATCGATACTTTCACAGAAACGTCCACGGACTTTTGTGTTCTCATAAAGAACATCAGCTTCATTGTCAACCTGATCACTAGCTTTTGAAGGTGAAGAAGTCGATGAAATGACGATAAAAACAAGAAAAATTACATACATTACGTATAAGACCTTTCTTGGTTTTTTATTTGACATGATTATGTCATCTCTATTATTTTACTTCTTCAATTTCATCAATCATCTACGATTGAATCGCTGTGCGATATTCCTGCACTCTTATGATACCATGTAATTGTTTGATAAACAAAAGATACTTCCTCTATGGGTAACGCATCCCCTAATGGATCTGGGGGCATTTGTCGAAATGATTGGATTGAGAGAATTTGTGCGCCTTCTAAGTTAATTTCATAATAATTAATCGTATCTGTGCCACTATAAAATAAGAGACTGACATTGAGATTTTCATTTGTTGTAAATGCTTGGAAGAGAAGTGGAGACGCTTTATCAATGAGTTTGGTTAATACAAAGGGTTTATGTTGACGTTTTCCGGTTGGTAAACCACTAGCTGCATCTCTTGGGCTAATTACACTGTGCTGATAAGAAACACACACAATTAGACCTTCCCTACCTGCATCAGTGGAATCTCCATCAATATCTCCTTGAGAATCTCCAGAAACCTTTAAATAGAGATAAGCATTCAATGCAAGGGGTGTTTGATTTGTATCGGATGTATCCGCCAAAACAAAGTCCCCTTGATTCCATGTGGCTAAGAATAGACCACCGATTGCTCCTAGAAGCAATATACTAGCAATAAAGTACTTTTTATTAATTTGTGAATTCAGTTTTAATCCCTCTAAAACTACTAATTTTGAATGACTAGTTAAGAATGCTTCGAAATTAAACTTCTAAAACATGAAATTAAAAAAATTATAGTGAAAAATAAGAAAAATAGTAAATCGTTAAAATACATGTAAGGAATCAAAGATATCAAAAATTTCCGAAAATAAAATGTAAATAAAACTATAAAATCTCTTATATTTCTTGGAGCATTTTTGTAGATTCTTTAAATTCAATATTCTCTTAATCTTAACTTCTTTGAGGAGGAAGTATTATGTTAGAAATTCAAAATCTTGCAGTTGAAGTTGATAATCGTAAGATTCTGCACAATGTAAATTTAAAAATACCCGCTGGTGAAATTCATGTTCTTTTTGGACCAAATGGTAGTGGAAAAACCACACTACTTGGAGCAATAATGGGATTTCCCCGTTATAAAATTGTTTCAGGAAATATATCTTATAATGGTGAAGATATTACTAATTTACCTCTGCATGAACATGCTACTCGTGGTTTAGGAATATCATTTCAAAGACCCCCCACTATTCGCGGAGTTAAAACACGCCAGGTAGCTGAAGTTGCAGCTCGAGGTGAATGTAATATTGAAGAGCTAGCTAAATCTATCGAGATGAGTCCATTTCTAGATCGATATTTAAATGAGGGTTTTTCAGGAGGAGAAATTAAACGTGCTGAGTTACTTCAACTTATGGCTCAAGATCCATCTTTTATTCTGCTTGATGAACCAGAATCTGGAGTAGACTTAGATGCCATGAAATTGATTGGTTCTACAATTCGTAAATTACTTGGAAAAGAAGCTCATTGTGCAGGGCGAAGAAGTAAAAGTCAAAAATCAGCTCTAATAATCACGCACACTGGAGATATTTTGTCATTTATTCATGCCAATAAGGGCTACGTTCTTTCTGAGGGAGTAATTCGTTGTAGTGGAACTCCATTGGAGATTCTAGAAGATATCAAGACTAAAGGTTATGCGGAATGTATTGCTTGCCGAAGGGAAGCAGGTTGTATAGATTAGGTGATACTAATGAGTTCTTTTCGTAATCTTGCAGAGCAAAGTAAAACAAAAAAAGCTCCAATTGGGTATGATATTAACATTGATAATTTTTCTGCTTTATCAGACGATAAATCGACCCTTTCAGATCTCAAAGAATTAGATGATAATGAACAGTCACTTCTAAAACAAGCTGGTTTTGATTCGGAAGTTAAAGATCGAGCAGGTTCTTTTCTATTAATGGATCATTCCGCTTGTTATTCTGCTTCTCAAACACAAGGATTAGAAGTCATGGATATTCGAGATGCCCTTGAAAAATATGATGGACTTCCCCAATATTTTTGGAAAGCTGCTAAAATAGATGCAGACAAGTATACTGCTCATACTGAACTAAGATTAGATGGTGGGTACTTTATACGTGCAAAATCAGGAAGCATTATTGATTATCCACTTCAAAGCTGTCTTTTTATGACGTTAGATAATTCTTCACAAAGAGTACATAATATCATTATCGTTGAAGAAGGGGCCCAACTGAAAGTTTTAAGTGGGTGTGCAACGTCTGCTCTTACAGGACTCCACATTGGTGTTTCGGAATTTTATGTTGAAAAGAATGCTAGCCTATCATTTACAATGATCCATAATTGGGCTGAGAACATTGAAGTAAGACCTCGTACAGTTACCATGGTAGATGAAGGAGGAAGTTTTACATCAAATTATGTAGCATTACGACCAGTTAAGTCTGTACAAATGGCTCCTAAAACGTTTCTTAATGGTGAAAGAGCTTCTGCAAGATTAAACAGTGTTTTATATGCTCATCCAAATGCTGAAATTGATGTTGGTGGAGACATATTTTTAAACGCTCCTCATACCAGTGGTGAAATTATTTCGAGAGCCATCACAGCAGGTGGCAAAATTTGGGCAAGAGGAAAGTTAGTGGGTGCTGCACCGAAAATCAAAGCTCGAATGCAATGTGATGGGTTATTATTAGGAGATAAGTCATTCGGGATGATTGATGCTATCCCTGAACTCGAAGCTCAACATCCTGATGTGGAAATGGGTCATGAAGCAGCTTTAGGACGTATAGGTACTGAAGAAGTTGAATATCTCATGGCTCGTGGTTTAACTGAGGAAGAAGCCACTACATTGATTATTAGAGGTTTTCTAGATATCGGAATAGAGGGCATTGGAGACGAATTAAAAGCTGAAATAGACCGAATAATTTCTACTTCTCAAGCAGGCCTTTAATCTTTCAAGTCGTTATTCTAATGGTATGTCAATTAAAATCATACGAATTACATTATTAGGGCATTTACTGGAACATATCCAACATTCTTTATCTTCAGTAGTCAGGATGTGTTTAACACAAGCTTTTCTATTAACATTAAACTGAGTTATATCTTTAAATTGTAT
Organism: Candidatus Hodarchaeota archaeon; assembly: GCA_016839955.1. The sequence continues at coordinate 5,108 of JAEOTI010000684.1, forward strand.
TGCGTCTGTGGGGCAGACATCCTCACAAGCTTTACATCCACGACAACTTGTTACTCGATCTTTTGGGAGTATTGGGGATAAAAATTTCAACCATGGCACCAAAGAACCTATTGAAATTTACATAGTCCCAGTTGTTAATCTAACATCTGCAATGCGAATATGAGGGATAAAAACTGATCGGGGAACTTCCCACCATTTAATCTGCTGTTGTTCCTTACCTAATGCTTTAACATTAGCAAGGAGATTCAACATGTTATCTGAGATTCTTAACTGTCGAATTGGATTCCATTCACCATTTTTTGAAATTAAAAACATACCATCTCGAGGTATAGATGAAAATGTGGATTCTTCATAATTTTGAAATCTAGTATACCAATTTGCAGTAATATATACTGTGTCTCGCCCATTCTCTCCTCTCATAGATAATAGTTCTTCAAAATCAACATCCCCTGGGTGAAAATTTAAATTACTAGAAATTGGTATAAAATTCCTTATACCAAAACCCATAAAATCATGAAATTCACCGTTTCCAGTAGTTTCCATTTCAAAATGGGCTGCAGTCGTAGAATTATGAATATAATTTGTTAAAACACCATTCTTTATTATTTTGGTTGTCTGACGAGGTACGCCTTCCATATCATAGTGGTCAGATCCTAGACCATCCGAAATTGTTCCATTATCTTCGACTGATAGAATATCTGACCCAATTTTACTTCCAAAACGTTCTAGTCCCATGCAAGACATGCCAAGGAAAATATACATTGGATTAGCCATTTTTATTGGTCTACCCAATATATCTGCACCTACAATTGGATGTAAAACAAGATCGTATTGACCTGGTAATCCTTTTTTACCATTCTTTGCTTTTTTTGCAATTAATCCAGCCTCCCTACCTGCTTTTTCAGAATTGAATGAATCAAGGTGTCTACCAACAGTCATCCCCATTCCAGTAGATTCGGCATCAGCAAAAGCTCTAACGGTCATCTCATAAGAAGATCTTTTAGATCGGGTTTCAATAGCAGCACTAGTTTGTAAAAATAAATTTTCATCCCGAATTATAAAAGAACCTGCAACATTTTCTGCTCCTTCTTCTTGAGCTTGGTTAATTGCAGATTCAATGTGATCTATTGCATTTTCAGGTAACACTGTTACTCTACTATCGTAGAATTGAGAAGTATTTTTTGGAATTTCAGTTTTCTTCTGATTTATACCTTTGTACATAGAGTTGTCAGGAAGAGCTTTTACAAATTTAGTCAGATTAACAATTTCTTTTTTGATTATACTTTCATTTTGAATTTCTTCAATTGTTCTTACAGAACTCTTTGATCCTATGGCCATGAAAACATCTAATTTCTTTTCTTCCCAGAATTTTGAGATAACAACCTGATTTCTCGCGAATCGAAATTGATGACGTAGTTCATTACGACCAAGAATAATGAGATCATCAACTAAATCAATGCCTTTCGTAAATGCAAAATCTAATGCAGATTCAATTTCCAAAACAAAAACCTCCAGTTTTCATAATTCACCCAAGACGGATGTTCCTAAGACGAACATTAGGGCCTCCCATCCATACAGGGACTCCTTGCATTGGATCAGATTTACCACAAGTAGCGCCTATAAATTCAAGTTTATTTGAGCAACCATCAATAGCATTGAAGAGGCTAGCAGTACTAATTTCTAGAACTGGGCGTTTTACCATTTCGTCTGTGATCTCACCCTTTTTTATTCTATAAGCAACATTTCCAACATATTTACACTGCCAACGTCGGTCATCAATATTCCATTCTTGAAAACTTTTCATGAAAAGACCATCATTAATATCTTCCGTTAATTCATCAGGTTTATAATCTCCAATAGCAAAATGAGTATTACTCATACGAATAATAGGTTCGTTATACCAATTAACGGCTCTAGCAGCAGCATTACTTTTTCCAATACTAAATTTAGATGCTGTTTCACGATTGTGCATCATTTCTTCATATTTACCATTTTTGATAAGAATCTTCGGTCGGGCTTTTACTCCCTCCGAATCATACTTATAATATCCTAAAGATTTGGGAATGGTTGGATCATCTAATATTGTAACATTTTCACTACCTAATTGGTCTCCAATCTTCTTATCAACTAAATAGCTCTCACCAGCTTGAGCTGCTTCCCTACCCCAAATGCGATCGGCTTCAGATGGGTGTCCCGCATTTTCATGAGCAATGATTCCCGCAACCTCTCCACCAACAACCATATCTATTGTTGAACCGGAATTAATTGGTTTTGCTATCTCTGCTGCTTTAACTAATTCTTTTGCCCGATCAATAAAATCTTCTTTAATCTGCATTTCATTTCTCAGTTCCCATCCACCTGAACCACCTAATTCTACCCAACTTTGCTCGGATCCGTTTGTTCCCTTAGCTGTCATTAATGAATAAATTTTCATTAATGAATGATTTGAATTAATTTTTGATCCTCGCGAATCAACAAAAAAACCATTTTTTGTTCGATTTTGAAAGATGAACATCCTTGAAGGAATGTGATCTTCACCGCAGGAGTCCAAAATGTCTGAATCTACACTTTTTATCCAAGTTACTTTTTCTTCAGATGAAATATCCCATAATCCTTCTCTAACCGGTACTTTCCAATTATCTGTGTGTGAAGGCTCTTCTGTGAGAGTAATCGGAGATGAATATCTTTCTCCTACTCTTTCTGCTAATTTAATGGTTTTAGAAATATAATCTAATATTGAGTGTTTTCCATCTGTGATTGGTATTGCTCCAAAAGCCATCCCACCTTTTGCTATTATTCTAAGCCCTAGACCTTTTGTCTGATTTTTATCCAGTGCCATTAAGTTTCCTTTATTCAGAATAATTATTTCTGCATTATTAACCTCAAGACGAGCCTCAGCAAAATCTACACCCTTTTCACGAGCTATTTCAATAGTAAAATCTGCAATATCTTTTACCCAATCACTTTCATCTGGATAACCCATCTCTACTACCTTCCTTGGATAAGTATTCATATTCAATTGAAGATTTGATCTAGATTTATTAGTATAGAGCTCCTGCCAAATTTAGTAGAAACAAGGAAAAGGATTATTATTCGTTAATAAAGACATTTTTCTAGTCAATTTTAGTTACCAATAGAATATTGAGAAAAAAAGGCTGAAATCTGTACAGTGAAGAGTTTAAAATTAAGTCTTATTTCTTTTTATTCTTGTTCCACAATTTAAACACATTTTATACTCTGGAAAAATATTCTCTCCACATAACTGACATTTAAGATCAATTACCTTCTCTTCTTCTTTAATTTCAAGTTTCTGTGAATTTTCTAAAGGTTTCCCGTGATTTGCAGAATATTTCTGAATGATTTCCTTTTGTGCTACTAAAAATGCTTCTTTTCTCTGACTATGAGTTACAAAACTAGGATAAATTCCAATTAGGAGGGAAATAAAACTTATTATTTGAATAAATACCAAAATATAGTTTAAATCAGGTGTAAAATCAGTAGAAAGTAAAATCCAATTCTCTTCACTCATAACATAGTAAAAAAGAAGCCACTCAAAGGCAACTGCAAAAAACACAATACCTAATCC
>JAEOTI010000685.1 GCA_016839955.1 Candidatus Hodarchaeota archaeon
AATGATTTTTGGTATTAAAAAACGATTCTCATTTCCAGGTATAAGAATTACTTTCTTCCCAGTTTTACTTATGTTTTTATCACTTTTCAGTAATTTATCAATATATTCAGAATCAAATCGAACAAAAGCATTTGATCCTTTCTCCGAAAACCATGAAATCATATATTTTTCAGGAATATCATCTGCACCATCTAATACTGGATGAAATGAGTCGTCTTCTTTTTTTGCAGATAAAAAATGGGATTTTAACAAAGCTCCATATTCTAATCCACAAGAAATTTTGCAGATATCATCTAACTGACAGCTTGAAACTTTTTCTAGTTGATTTAAAAAGCTCTCATGGGATGAATAAAGAAAAGATTTGTTAGGTTGTTGATAAAAGTGTTCTATTGGTATTTGAACTTCATTATCTATAATCTGCGGATTGGGATCCCAAGTTACAGCTGAATCACTAACTTTATTCTTACGACAAACCAATAGTGAAACATCAACAACTGCACCAGGGAATTCAATAGTTGGGACTAATCGTATAATTTGCATTTTTTCCAGAAGATAACGTCTTATATGGGTATAAGATGGTAAATCTCTAAGAGCTTGATCTATTACAAATGCAATTTCTCCTTTTTCTCTTAATAGAGTTAGAAACCATAATTCCATGAAATATAGATATAAATTTGGTCGCTTTTTCCCTAATAACCCATAATGATTCTTGAGGAATGTTAAACGTTCTTGAGAAATTGCATGTACTTGTCTACTATGGTATGGGACGAATGGGGGATTAGTAATAACATAATCAAATCCCGGATTCTTTCTATGGAAAACATCAGGAAAAACTAAAGGCCATATGACCCATTCATTTACATTTTTTAGTTTTTCAAGTTGAAAATCTCGAGAAAATTTATTATTCAACCATTCGATGTGGATGTTTCTCAATGCAACAACATAGAAATTAGAGAAAGATGACCAATGCTCTTCAATTTTTTTCCAATGTTCTTTTGGGTGTTCTATATTAGAGATATAATCAAAAAGCGCACGTTGAAATGAAATCAAGAACGCATGAGATTTTTCAAGTAAGTCATGATGATTTTTATTAGTTGGTAATTGATGATGAAAGAGAGAATCAAAGACACGCAAATTATACTTCAATGGAAGAAATAAGGGAGTTTTACGTTTATTAGAAGGTGATGTATTTTGTTTACATTTGTAAGCAAGCAGATTAGACCAAATGTTTAACTTTGTGAATTCAATTACTCCTGGATCTTTATCTACACCAAAAATAGTATTTAAAATAATTTGTTCTCCAATATATTCCCGATTAAAAATTTGTGGAAATTTTTCTAAGTGTTTGTCATAGTTTTTAATTTTTAAGTCAATTTTTTGGAAGAAGAGAGAAAAAGCATCTAAAATTTCGTTAAAAGCTTGAATTAAAAAGATTCCACTTCCACAAGAAGGATCTATTATTTTAATTTCTAATAATTTCTTCATTTCGTTCATGGCATCGGAAATAGATCCGTTATTAAGATTTGAAATAGCTTTTTCTTGGATTTCTTTAACGAATTGTCCTATTGAATGATGTACAAGGTATTTAGCAAAAGAAATAGGTGTAAAAAATGATCCCCTCTTCTTTCGGGAGGCTTTTTGTTTAATGTACTTAGTTGTGCATTTTTCATCATAACCAACTATTTCAAGTTCATCTGCCAAAAATTGTTCATAAATTGAACCTAGGATATCCAGATTTATTTTTTTAAGATCATAATCAAAAAGACCTGATAAATAACGAATATTTTTATTTCCAATATTAGAAAATAAATCTAGTACTATTTTATTTGGATTGTCAACTGTTTTCAAAACAATTGAAAGTAGATTGTCAGGGATTTTCTCAACCCATTTTAATTCCTTCTCAAATAATTCTAATTTGTACGTGGAATACATTGTTATGAATATAGTGTTAATTTTTTTACCTAGATAGTAAGAGTTAGTAGAATTAGGATTCGCTTTATAGATAATATTGAAAATTTCTTCTTTAATCAGATTAATATTATTTTCATCTAATATTTTCAAAAATATTAGCCTAGACAGGAGTTGATGAGATAAAATATTTATTTTTTGAATATCACTCGAATAATTAGATTGAAGAATTCCATTTGCTAGTAACTGTCGCCAAATCTTCAGATCTCTTAGGAATCGTTCATCTACTGTTTGTGATGTCAATTTTCTCAAGTGCGAAATGTATCACAATGCTTTTTAAGGATGATTTATACAAAAAAATCAAGGATAGAGAATTTACATCGGCTATTAATAATCAAAATTATTATGTCTTGATCTCCTTCCTCTGAGGAGCCACAAAGAGGGCTTCTTTAGTTTTAACATCATATGGAATGGTGTTGGAAGATTTGAAAAATGAAGTTAGCTTTCTAATTTTATCTGTAAAATCATTAAATTCTTTATATTATTCTACTTCCCATATTCTAATGGTTGTGAGGCAGTGAGTGAATCAGAATATACTGCTGCAAGCATCCAAGTTTTAGAAGGATTGGAAGCTGTAAGACGAAGACCAGCTATGTATATCGGATCCGTCGGTTCTCGTGGACTTCATCATTTAGTTCAAGAGGTAGTAGATAATAGTATTGATGAAGCTATGGCTGGTGTATGTGATACAATCCATGTCACGATTGGAAAGGATGAATCCATTTCAGTAAGAGATAATGGGAGAGGGATTCCCGTTGAAATTCATCCAGAATATGGTGAAAGTGCTGTTCAGATTATAATGACGAAGTTGCACAGTGGTGGAAAATTCGATCATAGTGTGTATAAGACAAGTGGAGGATTACACGGAGTCGGTTTAGCAGTCGTAAATGGTCTATCTGAATGGTTGACCGTAAATATTCAGAGAGAAGGGCGAATATACAAACAAAATTATTTCAAGGGAGTTCCAAGTGGGAAACTATTTGATGTCGGCGAAGCGGAAATACCTTTAGAAACTGGCACAACAATCTCTTTTTTACCAGATTCGGACATTTTTGAGGAAGTAGCATTTGATTTTGAAAAATTAGAAGCTAGAATGCGAGAATTAAGCTTTTTGAATAAAGGTGTGTCAATTATAATAACAGATGAGAGAACTGGTGAGTTTAGTGAATTCAAGGCAAAAGAAGGAATATCGGCTTTCGTGAAGTACCTAAACTCAAATAAAGAAACTCTCAATGAACCAATTTATTTTAGTCGAGAAAAAGACGAAGTGATTATAGAAGTAGCTTTACAATGGAATTATGGGTACGTGGAAAAAACCTTCTCATATGTGAATAATATTAATACAATAGAAGGCGGTACACATTATACTGGATTTAAGTCAGCTCTTACACGAACTATTAATCATTATGCGAGGAGTTCTGCTATCCTTAAAGAAAAAGATGTAAATTTGAAAGGAGAGGACATACGAGAAGGACTCTCTGCAATAATTTCTGCAAAAGTTCCAGAACCCCAATTTGAGGGTCAAACTAAAACAAAATTAGGGAACTCAGAAGTTGAAGGAATAGTCTCTTCTATTGTTTATGAACAACTAAATCAATTCCTTGAACAGAACCCACCAGTTTCTCGAAGAATTATTGATAAAAATAAAAAGGCTGCTGAAGCCAGGATAGCTGCTCGTAAAGCGAGAGAATTAGTCCAGAAAAAAGTAATAACTGGAACCCTTCCTGGAAAACTAACTGATTGTAGTGAAAAGGATCCAGCTCTAAGAGAATTGTTTATTGTAGAAGGTAGATCTGCGGGGGGATCCGCTATACAAGGGCGAGATAGAAATACACAAGCGATTTTACCTCTACGAGGGAAAGTTCTCAATACGTGGAGGGCACAACAGCACAAAATCTACAAGAATGTTGAAATAGCTAGTCTTATTACAACAATTGGTGCGGGAGTTGGAGATGTTCGGGATGAGAGAGAGAATGATAACGGTGATGATGACCTAAGTTTTGATACAGAAGCAACAAGATATGGTAAAGTGATTGTTCTTTGTGATGCGGACGTAGATGGTGAGCATATCCAAACTTTATTGCTTACTTTCTTCTATCGCTATATGCGTCCTTTAATTGAAGCTGGGAAAGTGTTTATTGCCCAACCTCCTTTATATGCTGTTCGAAAAGGGTCAAAACCTCATTATGCGTTTAATGATGATGAGTTAGAAGCTTTAAAAAAGAAACTAGGAAGTAGTAAATCAATCCGTATTTCTCGGTTTAAAGGTCTTGGAGAAATGAATGCTGAAGACCTTTGGGATACAACCATGAATCCTATGACTCGCACACTAATTCAAGTTTCTTTGGAAGATAGTATTCGTGCTCATGAGATGTTTGAACGATTAATGGGTGATGATCCTGAAAAAAGGAGAGAATTTATTGAAGCTAGGGCTAAATTAGCTGATAATATAGATGTATGAAGGAGTTAGAAGCCCTGACAGTTAATGATCAAGACAGTAATATCCGTGTAGTAGATATCGAAGATTCTCTTAGTCATTCTTTTCTAAATTATGCTATGAGTGTGATTGTTTCAAGAGCGCTCCCAGATGCCAAAGATGGTTTGAAACCAGTTCATAGACGAATTTTATATGCAATGTATGATAAACGTAATACCTATAATCGTCCTTTTTCAAAATCAGGAGAAACTGTAGGAGAGGTGCTTGGAAAGTATCATCCTCATGGTGATAGTGCAATCTATGATGCACTTGTTCGTCTTGCTCAAAGTTTTTCCTTACGTTATCCCTTGATTCAAGGACAAGGCAATTTTGGGAGTATTGATGGATTAGAAGCTGCTGCTTATCGATATACTGAAGCTCGAATGACAGAACTTGCTTCTTATCTTTTACAGGATATTGAAAAAGAAACTGTCGATTTTATAGATACTTATGACGCTAAACGACAAGAACCGGTTATCCTACCAACTGTTGCTCCCAATCTTTTATTAAATGGGGCCACTGGTATCGCTGTTGGAATGTCAACAAATATTCCTCCACACAACCTTGGAGAAATAGTTGACGCATTAATTGCGATAATAGATCACCCAGAAATAGAATTAGATGGATTGATGGACATTATCCAAGGACCGGATTTCCCAACTGGAGGAGTAATATACGGAAGGTCTGGTATTAAATCCGCTTATGCCACGGGGAAAGGAATAATAAGAATTAGAGCGAAAAGCGAAATAGAAGAGCGTTCTGGTGGTAGGCACAAAATAATAATTACTGAAATACCCTACCAAGTCAATAAATCAAATTTAATTCAAGCTATTGATCAATTAGTTAAAGATCGAAAGGTTGATGGCATTACTGAGATTCGGGACGAATCGGGACGTAAAGAAGGCTTACGAATTGTTATCTCTGTCAAAGCTGGATTTGATCCTAATGTCATTTTAGCCCAGCTATTTAAACGATCTGCTCTTGAAAATTCCTTTGGTGTTGTATTTAGAGCTTTAGTTGATGGAACGCCAAAAATATTAACGTTAAAAAGTGCATTAGTTACATTTGTAGCTTTTCGTCACGATATCATAACCAAGCGAACATCCTTTGATTTAGAGAAGAAAAAAGCGAGAAAACATATTCTAGATGCTTTGATAATTGTTCCAGATAATCTAGATAGAATTATTGAAATAATTAGAAATTCTTCCATTGAAGATGCAAAAAACCAATTGATGTTAGAGTATAATTGGGATGAAATTCAAACAAAAGCAGTTTTAGATATGTCTCTTCGACATTTATCTCAATTGGAAACAGAAAAAACGCAAATTGAATATGATCAGATTTTAGAGGAAATAAAAGATTTAATTGATATTCTTTCATCTGATGAACGGATTTTTTCAATAATTAAAGAGGAACTCATCAAACTACGTGACAAGTTTACGGATAATCGTAGAACAGAAATTGTACGAGAGAGTGATGAAGGTTTTATTGACACAACTCAACAGAAAATAGCTGATCTAATACCTGAAAAGACTATTGTAATAACTAGAACTTATAATGGCTATATTAAAAGTATGGACACTATAGCTTATGATACACAACGAAGGGGCGGTAAAGGAAAATTCGCGTTAGATATGCATAAAGAAGATGTTGTAGAAGATCTTATCGTTGCAAGTACTCATGACACAATATTATTATTTACCAATTTAGGAAAGGTTTTCGGAATCAAAGGCTTTGATATTCCTATGGCTCGGTCACGAACTAGTAAAGGAGTTTCATTAGCTCAACTAGTTCAATTAGCTTCAGGTGAATTAGTTCGTAGTATGATCGCTATATCAGAGTTTTCAGAAAATGAATTTCTAATTATGGCAACTGAAAAAGGGAAAATAAAGAAAACACCCCTAAGAGATTATTCTATCCTTCGGCGAAGTGGAAAGGCAGCAATTCTTTTGATTGATGATGATAAATTAATTGATGTCCGTAGAACCGATGGATCAAATCAAATTCTTCTAGCTACAACTAATGGTATGGCAATTCGCTTTATGGAAAGTAACGTTAGAAGTATGGGTAGAAAGACAAGAGGAGTAATTGGAATATCATTATCAGACGATGATTTTGTTATAGGTATGGCTGCAGTTCCTCAGGAGGTAGTTGAAAAAGAAACATACTCATTGCTCACTATTACTGAAAAAGGCTATGGAAAAAGAACAGACTATTTAAAATATCGATTAATTAGACGGGGTGGAAAAGGAGTGCTAAATATGAAAGTAGATTTAGCAGGTCCCGTCGTTGGAATAAGATCTGTTTCAGATCAAGATGAGCTTATGATAATTACATCTAAAGGAAAATTAATCAGATCAAAAATTTCAGAAATTCGTCAAACAGTATCAAGAAATGTAAAAGGGGTACGAGTGTGTAGATCTGACGATGATGATCGAATTGTTGCCTTTGCAATTTTAGAATCCGCTATAGATAATTCTAACGATGATAATGCCCCAAATTCAGAGGATTCGAACACTTAGGAAGTTATACCTATGGTAATAGAAGAGGAAGAAGTCGTAAAACGTAGTGCTGCGGATTTCTTCCATGATAACAAGGCGATTGCTGGGTTCGATAATCCTATGCGGGCAGTATTTACATCCGTTCGAGAATTAATCGAAAATGGACTTGATGCTGCTGAAAAAAGAGGTGTACCTCCAAAAATCTTATGCAAGATTGAACGACTTAAACCTGATGAAATAGCTCACCTATTAGGATTGGAAAGAGTCGAAGAGGCACCTGGGTCTTCTGAATATCTCAGATTAACAGTTAGGGATAATGGTTTGGGAGTTCCTCATAGCTATATTCCCTTATTGTTTGGAAGGGTATTAACGGGAAGTAATTATGGAGCTCGTCAAACAAGAGGACGATTTGGTTTAGGCGCAAAAATGGTTCTATTAAATGCCATGGCAACTGTTGATTTACCTATTCAAATAAAAAGTCGTCACAAAGACGTAGAAAATACCTCAAATTACGAATTATTAATTGATTTACAAAGAAATGAACCAATAATCAAAAAAGAAGAAGAAATTTCACCATTAGACGTCAGGTCACTACCTGATGCTGGTACTGAAATTACAGTATCGTTTACAGGGAATATTCGTGCTGCAAGACGATATCTCATTGATTATTTCCATTCCTTATCTATCATTACTCCATATGCTACACTTGAAGTCATTCTTCCCGGTGAAGAAAAGCGAATTCATGAAGCTATAACTGATGAAATGCCGCCATATCCTCAAACTACAAAAGTTCATCCTTATGGTACAGACATTACTCAACTTAAAAGAGAAATTGCAGTAACAGCTTCATCTAACATGGTTCAATTTCTTCAAGATCATTTTCAAGGGATAGAACGTCGACCGATAGCGGTTGAATTTTTACAAGAAGCGGGAATTCCAATTGAAACTAGTCCTAGTGACTTAACTAGTAGTCAAATACGTAGAATTGTTCATGAGGGATTTCAACGGGCCCAAGTAGAGTCACAAACAATTGTAAAGAAAAGTGAAAGGCGTTTTAAATTTAGTGATCCTAAAGGAGACGCATTATCTCCATTAGGAGCGCATAGACTAGAATTAGGTCTACAAAAAGAACTTAATCCTGA
>JAEOTI010000093.1 GCA_016839955.1 Candidatus Hodarchaeota archaeon
AGGTCTATATGTGGGGTTGTTATATCATCTTTCAGGCTTACTCTTGCCTCCCTTGTGCTCTTCGTCCACAGCACGTGAGGCCAGAGTAGGCCTAAAATCCTATCCTACAATTGAACGCCACGAAAAGTATGAAAGGGAATTTATCAGGAAATTTCAAAAAATAATCACAGTGGTACAATCAGATGAATCAATTAACTTGATAAATTCAAAGAAAAATACGTTCCGACTCTAGGTATAAAACCACAAGTTCTAACAGATTTTTTAATGAGATATAATCTTGAAAGAACGAATTTGAGCGAGTTATATTCTGCATGCAGCGAGGTGATTCATAATCAGCCTCCATTGCCTTTTTTCTATTTATTTGAAATAAAATTCTTTAAGCATTTTCTAGAAAAATACATCTATTCCCTGAAAATAGTTACAGAAAAATTGAGCTGGAAAAGATACATGCTCCTCCACTACCGAGGAAAAGGCGGCCCTTAAAGAATGCTTAAGAGCAGTTAACTCACTTGAGACAAATTATGAGAAGGAAGTAAAAGAAATCATTAAAAGATCTTTAACAACTCTTCAAAGGGAAGAAGATAGAGGTCTAGACTGGATCTGGGTTAACCCCCTTACCCCAACATCGGTTTTCCATCTGCTCTCGCCCCCTATTAGCCGTTTAAGGGATTTCTCTTTCATTGAGGAAGATATGGAAGATGTTATAGAGAAACTGCAGCCACTTACATTCAAGATAAGCATTAGAAATGAAGTTTATAAAACTCCAAGCATGCTTAAAGAGATGCTGCTTCCAGAACTAGAAAGATATAAAGCATTTTCTTCACTCGAATCTATGGATCAAAAGAGGAAAGTTATATTATATCTTCTATTATACTATATTCCAGAAATAGTCAAAGAGATGCTGAAAAGTTAAAGGTGTTCGCACACGCAAGACAAAAGCGCATAAAAAAAACTGTTATCTTTTAGATGTATGCTTGAAAATGATCAAATAATTCGAGCACTTTAATAGAGCTATTGACCTCCCATTCTTTATAAACAGGGCGCCATGGTTTGAAAAATTTGAATTCCTCCTTTTTTTCAGTGGGTTCCCAAATAGATACCTCTTTGTTCCTTTCATATATGTACTGAACTAAGGTTCTACATTCAGGTTTACTTTGAACTAAGAATGATGGGGGTTTAACCATTTCTAAAGAATCTATTTTCTTTTGAATTAAATCCAATAACTCTTTAGTTTCACCAAAGTTATTAATCAATCTTCCAAGTAGTTGAAACCCATAGAAAGCACTATCGTCGTCATTTTTTTCAGGTGGTGAAATCAGTTCTTCAGCTAAAGTCAAAAGCATTCTGGGCTTGTAATCATCTGATATAGATTCAATACATTCTATACAAAGCTCTCTTAACTCGTTTCTGATTCTTCCATATAATGGTCGTTGTACTCGAAATGAAGCAAGTGAAGCCTTGAAAAGAGAAGCAAGGCAATCATCATCAAAAGAACCTCTATTACGTCTCAGGGACATAGTTATTGGTCTTATAACGTAATCAAAGCGCCTAGGCTCAGGAAAGTTGAGAAGATCTTTTAGATTAGAAGAGAATACATAAGAACAAATTATTTCTGGTCTAGAAAGGATAGATCCCAGCATTGACCTATCAATATCAGTTTCAGAATTAAGGTCACGATATTTTTGTAGAACCATAAATAATAAATCAGCTAACTCCTCCCATCGAGCCTCAATGGTTTTTTGATCCTCCGGTTCTATGGGAAAATCAGAAAGAAGTTTTGTACAAATTCTAATACCCTTCATCAAAGGTTCAACCATTACAGAGATACGAGTTGGAAATGAAAAATCGTCATCCGATGTGTGAAATTTTCTGGGTTCATTAATTTGTTCTTTTACAATCATTCTAACAACATCAAGACCAAACCCTAGTGTAAACAAATCAGACTGAATCTCAAGGGCTTTTTGAATGGGAATAGTTAATAGTTCTGAGAATATAACCACGAAAGAGTGTAAATCTTCATCGTACGATACACGAGTCAAACTTGAAAGCTCCACCTCCAACTGTTCTTTGTAAAATGCCCTAAGGTCGCCAATCCAGTTAGAAAATATTGCTTCATCTCCAACAATTTTCAATTCTTCAAGGCAAAAAGCAATGCCTTCTAGAATTTCTTTCCCTTTTCGCCATTCCCGTTCATCGAAACTTTTTTTCAATAACCTTATGAAAGCTTCTCGAAAAATTGAGTCAATTCGTACTAACAACAATTGCCTTTTGCGTTCCTCTTCATCAACCTTGAATGAATCCTTCTTTTCTTTTTTAACTTGTTTATTAGGAATTATAGTGATGGCAGTTGATAAACAATCAATTAGGTAAGTGACTACATTTCGGTAAGATAATATCCCATTACCACGGATTGTATCATCAACTAAGTCTATGATCAAAGGTTCTCCTTTTTGAATTGCTTCATCAGGAGATAAACCTAAAAAAGTATTTTTTATTTTTAAAATAGCTGAACCTTTTTCTGAATACGTTTTTCCATAATATTCTCCCACAATTTTGGGATTAAGTTCCAAAAGGCTCACCAAATCAGGCCAAAATAAAATATCTTTGAATTTCGGCATCTCTATGTTTTTAGTAGCGAGTTCACCTTGAAGAATAGCATCCCGTGGAGCAGAAGTCGCGACTGTAAAAACCCCAACTTCAAATTCAAGATTACTTGTCTTGTCATAATCATCCTTTATTATCTCATAAGTTAGAGAACCTTCGAGTCGAGATTTACACTGTATTACGATGTATTTTCCAGCTAAATTCTCATCTTGTACTAGTCTTCTGAGTTCATCATTCCATAAAGACGTGTTATGAGGGATTAAACCATATAAATCAATCCCGTGTTGAGATTGTCCAGGTCTACCATAGATTCTTAATGGAATTTGGAGTTTTTCTTGTAGTAAATCTTTGACTAATAATTCAAATCTCTCTGAATGTAATAATGGAGGATAATAAACTAATCCTTTTTGTGAAATTTTCATCCCAACCTTTTGATCATTCTAAGTTTTAGTAATTTAAATAGAACTTAGTCGTTATTATATGTTTGAGTTTTTTGTAGGTTTTCTGGTTTTTTGTTTGTTTTTTAGAGGGCTGTTGTTCCTACTATTCTCAGGTTGACTAATCCACACACTATGTCCGTCATGGTGTCATAGTGTTTGAGGCGGTTTCTGAACCTGTGGGCCATTATGC
>JAEOTI010000686.1 GCA_016839955.1 Candidatus Hodarchaeota archaeon
AATTTTTTCCTTCCTTTGTCCGATACAATATACTTAGGTTCATAGTCTGCTTTTGAAGTTCCTAATCCTTTTCTTGGTTCTAAAAGGTAAATATAATCACAATTCACTAAATTTTTGAGAGATTCTAAGATTTCATTTTCAAAATACCCTGAACGACTAATGAGTTCTTCAACTGTTGCTCCACCAAATTCTATTTGAGAGAAATATACATTTTTTAAAGATTCTAAAAGAATAGAAGATTCATCACAAGGGTTCAAAGTAATTTCAGACTCCAAGTTATGGACTTAGTCGTTCAACATTCTCTTTTCCCCAGATGGTCTGTATAGCTTCTTCTTCGTACGTTTGCAACTCTGAACAGATCACTATTGTTTGAGGAGGGCCAAATTTGTTCCATTTGTTTTCTTGTAGTTCAGCCATTGTTCCACAATGAACTATAGATTCTTTTCGACCAAGACGTGCTAGACCAAACATTAAACGTTTTTCGGTAATGATTTTATTTCTATATTCAATTTCTAGAGATTGAAGCTGGTCAATTGCCATATCAACATCAAGGAATTTCTGAGAAGATACGTCAATATCAAGAAGTAATAAAGTATGAGCTTGAATTGAGAGGTTCCCTAAAATTACATCATAACAATATTTTGACTTTTGGAAGCCGATTGTTGCTGTTTTTCCAAATCGATAGCTAGACAATCCAGTCAAACTTGGAACAGCAGTGAAAACTGAAGGAGCATGAATTATACCAACATCAATACCCTCTTTGATAGCAGTTAAACGAAGTGATACGTGTGTAGTAGCTATAAATGGATCTCCAGGAACTAAAAGTGCAACTTGATTATTTTCACATAACTTAAGGAATTCTTTTTCTTTCTGTTCAAGATTTTCTCTTTTTAGTAATTGAACCGGTTTCCTAAGCTCTTGAGATAATTCGTTTATTACTCCTGGATCAAGAAAATTTGTATAAGACTCAATGAAAACCTTTTCTGCCTGTTTTAAAATTTTTAAAGCTTCAATAGAAAGACTACTAATACCATTTAGACCCAAACCTATGAACCATAGGTATTTCTTATTTTTTGGTTTTTTTCTAGGCAGTTGTAACCCTCTATGTTGACTACTACCAAGGAACTCTTTCCTAATTTGTCGACAATAAGTATAAGTTAAAAATAAACCTCTCCCCCACCAAAAAGAAATGATTGAAAGAAATAGCTTTTTTACTCAGATTCCAATGACTCACAGTGTGTCTTATATCCAGCAGCATCCAAAAGAGAACTTAATTCACTGTCAAGATTTGATGGTTTAATTTTTATCATCCAAGATCCGTATGGATCAGTGTTGGTTTTCTCAGGTGCATCATCTAGTGCTTCATTACGTTCAATAACTTCTCCAGAAATAGGAGCTATTAAATCAGAAACACTCTTGACCGATTCGATACTACCAAATTCATCACCAGCTTTTATCGCTTCACCAGAATCGGGAAGCTCAACGAATACAATATCAGTTAGTTTGGCCTGGGCATAATCGGTAATTCCGATAGTGACGGTATCTCCTTCAATTTTAATCCATTCATGCTCTTCTGAATATTTGAGATCTTCTGGAACATTATAACTCATTAAATTCAACTCTACTTGATTTTCATTTGTAAATAAAGTATATTCATAGCAACTGCAATATTCAGGGCACATATTTGATTCCAACTTTAAAAACTTCTCCTCTTAACCCAAATAAACCCTCAGATCGAGTTTATTCTATTAAAAACAAATCCAATTCACTTTGATAACAGTACAGATTGATGAAAAATAGCTAAAATCGTTATGATTCTGGTTTCTAAAGAATTACAAAGGAATATTCTTACCAGAAAAACCAAAAATTATGTTTTCCGTTTTTTTTGCGAATATTGGAAAACCATACGACCCAAAGTTTGAAACATATAGTCAACATTTTGATCAGTTTTTGCTGAAGTTTCAACATATTTAACTGGGGGAGCATCTTCTGGGGTTAAATGGTCGATTTCCTTACATAATGCCGTTCCCTGTTTTGTTGAGACCATTGTGGCGTGTCGAGCCAATTCTCGACCTTTTCGAGTTTCTAAATGATCTTCACTCTGTAAATCAATCTTATTCCCAACTAAAACTAAAGGAGTAGATCGCCCTAAATCAATATGTTTCCAAGCTTCTTCAAGCCATCTTGGTGCTGATTCAAAACTGTCAGGTCTAGAAATGTCAAAAACTAATAGTAATCCTCTAGCCCCCTTATAGTATCCTTCCCTAACAATAGAAAACCTTGGTTGACCTGCAAGATCCCATATTAACATTTTAACTTCATTTGTACCAAGAAATTCAGTACGAGTGGCAAAGTCAGCTCCTATAGTCGCTAAATACTGAGGCTTAAATGAATACCCTACATAACGCTCACGAAGAGCAGTCTTTCCAACGCCCCCATCACCAATAAGACATATTTTCATTAAGGGTACTCTTTTCTTCTTCTCAATGGATATCCTTCTTTCATTCAAACGTCCTCGATTAGAATGCGGTGAAGGCGTCATTGAAAATTCAAACATCCATTTATTTTAGTTTTTGTTTGATTTCAGGCTATTTTGTATTCTATCCCACTTTACAATTTTAATTGCAATCGGATAACTAATTTGTCATTTTTTATTTGTAGGGTTGTAATATCTTCTAAGTTTGATTTGAATATCTCAAGGTGTTTTTTTTTTGATTTAGTTTTTGAGGATTATTCAAGCTGAGTTTTTTGTGTGACAAATGATTTTTTCTACTTTGGAGAACGCTAATAGAAGTACAACCGTATCCTCTCTATTATTTTAAATTTAATATTGAAAATTCCAGAGTTCGTCATGAAGGTAATGAATATTCCTAAAAACCGTCCCTGATTCTTTACGATTAGATTCAAAGATTTTAGAATCAATAATAGCTAAACCAATTGCTAAAATAGTGCCTTTTAAGTTCTTTACTACAATTAGGTCATTTTCTTTGAATTGATTAGCTGAAACAATCCCTGGAGCAAAAACGTTTGCGCCATTCAATACATACTTTATTGCACCATCATCTACAGTTATAGAAGGTAAATTGAACTTGCTTCCATGGATTAATCTTAAAGTTGGGAACAGCTGACCATCTTTCCAAAATAGAATTAATTCTCCGTTTTGATCTATTAAACCTTTATAATTATCCCAACTACATTCTACCAAGTTCTGAAACGAACTGGAGTCCACTAAGTAAGGAAAAATTTTCCCAACAGAAGATAAGACTTGTTTTTTTTCTTTCTTACTTAACTCACGTCGTTTTAAAGACAATGGCTTGTACTTCCTTAAGTTAAATTAGATATTGAATTTAAATTTTGAAAATTTGGAGCTCATTGATACTCATTTTTATATTAGAGATGATGTTTTTTCGAATGAAAGCGATTTTGAAGAATTCTGTCTTTTAAAGACTAAAAATTGGTCAATTATAACAAAAACTTTCTTAAATTAACTATCTTTTTTCTTATCAAAGTAACCGAATAGTTTCAAGATTATATGGAACAAGCCCATCTATACGGTAACGTTTAGAGACACTCTGGACAAGAGACAAACCTTTCTGTCGTTGACCATGTACGAAGATAATTTTTTCAGGTTTGGGAGAAAGTTTACGAATATAGTTCATTATTTCCCGGCGGTCTGAATGTCCGCTAAAACCTTCGATTTGGTGAACATCCATGTTTACTTGAAGAATTCTTTGCCTACCATTGTCTGAGACCCTTATCTCGCGAGTCCCTGAGGCTACCCGTTTTCCTAAAGATCTTTCAGCTTGATATGACACAAAAATAATTGAATTTTTCGCTTCTCCGGCAAATGCCTTAAAATATTCAACGGATGATCCACCCACAAGCATTCCAGAGGTTGCCATTACAACGCAAGGAGCATCAGAATTTAAAATCTCCTCACGAGCTTTTGGAGATTCTACCTGGACAAACCATTCGGATAAGAAAGGATTCCGACCTGCATTAAAGATCATATCTTGTAATTCAGAAGAAAGATATTCAGGATGGCAGGTATGAATAGCGGTAGCTTCGCTGATCATACCATCTAAGTAAACTGGTATTTCTTCTATCTGACCCATTCGTAAATATTTATCTAAAACAACCATTAACTCTTGAGCTCTACCTACAGCTAAGCTAGGAATTAAAACTTTCCCTCGATTCCTTACTGTTTGATTTATAATTCTTACAAGCTGCCTTTCAGACTCTTTTCGGCTTGGCATAATATCTTGGGGTGCACCATAGGTGGATTCCATTATTATCGCTTCAAGACGAGGAAACTTTGTATTTGCAGAATCCAATAATCTTGATTTTGCATATTTAAAATCATGAGCTACTGCCATATTATAGCGACCATTACCAATGTGCAAGTGAATTAAGGAACTACCAAGAATATGTCCCGCTGGACTTAAGGTGAGACGAATATCAGGAGACAGATCAGTAACTTCACCATACCTTCGTGGTATTGTATGTAATATTGCATCATGAACATTTTTTATAGAATATGGTAATAATTTTCCCTCACCTTCAGCTACATCCAAATAATCTTTTTGTAAAAGGGTCATTAATGAACGTGTGGCGGTGTTACAATAAACCGGCCCATCATAGCCGTATTTATATAAGAAAGGAACAAATCCGGAATGATCTAAATGTGCATGACTAACAACTACTGCATCAAGTTCTGAAATATCAAATTCAGGTGCATCGAATGCTGGAAATACATCACCTGGATTACTAGCACCGACATTTACTCCACAATCAATCAAAACTTTCGATTCTTTTGTTTCTACTAATATTGAACTCCGTCCTACTTCACTAGCTCCACCTAAAAATGAACATCGAATAGTCTCACTTCTAGTTAATGGGACCCGGTGTATCCGTTTTCCAATATCTAATAAATGATGTTTTCTTTTTGCGGTTTCAGAGGCCAAAATTTGTCGAATACCAGCATTTATTTTGGATGCAATTGGAGGTGTGCGAATTACTGTGGGCCTCCAAGCTACATCTTTGTAGATTTCCCTTAATGTAACTCCATTACGACCTATTACAAGGCCTGGTTTTCTGGCTTCAATTTCGACTTCTCCAAGAGTCTCGTCAAATGCGAGGTTAGTAATTTCTGCTTCTTGAGGTATAATTTCTTTAATTCGGTTTTCAGCTTCCTTTGTAGGTTTTCGAACACCAACATCGCTTCTAATTACTATTCTTTTCCGAAGATATTTAGCCAAATGCTTTACTATGTTCCCATCTTCCATTAATACATTAGGTTTTTTAGAATATACAACAACGAATGGACCCTCAAATTCAATTGAGCTGACCGAACTGGCAGGAGGTAAATGAGAACGTAATTCTTTTGATATTTCAGCTGCATTACGCTGATGTCCACTATTTGAATTTCTTGGCTTATTATATCGTTTCAATTATTCATCACTCTATATATCGGTATTTTAATTGGGATTTAAAGTGCGAGAGTCCCAAAACGGTATCTTGTGAATTAAAACCTTCATTCAAGACCTATTATTGGTCAAATTACTCTATTAATTTGTATTGGGACTTAGTCTTATCAAATTAACCGAATTTATTGATAATATCAGTATGGGAAAGATAATTGTAGCCCTTTTTTGTTATTATTGCTGCAGCAAAACCATCACCCGACATTATATCTCGTCTTGTTGCTGCGCTAATAGCACGAATACCTGATTGAGCTGCTTCTTCGACAGAAGGAAGATTCTCCAAATCTTCATTATAAATATCTTCAAGAAGTCCAAGCGCTATAGGAGAACCAGACCCTGTAGCTAATATTCTTTTTTCCTGTAATAAGCTTCCAAATGGGTCAATCGAAAATATTTGGGGTCCTCGTAAAGGATCAACGCCTCCAACTATTGTTTGAACAATAAAAGGAAACCACCTAGAGCTATGAAGTAAATTCGAAGCAATACTTGCTAATGATTTTATAGGTATTATTCGGGATCGATTTAAATTATATAATTCTGCTTCTGCTTTGAGTATATCTACTAATTTTTGTCCATCAGCAACGAGGCCTGCAATTGTTGCTCCAGCAAATTTAGTTATTTGAAATAATTTAATAGCTGCTTTTGAAGCGACAAGAGTTCCCATAGTGGCTCGAGAATCGCTAATAAGTACGATTCCATCCGATGCGCAAAGTGCGACTGTTGTTGTCCCTTTTAGACTATCAGATGTGGTTTTAATATACTCTTGCCATCGTTCATCATCTGGAAATGACCGAATATTTGAAATCATGAAATCTCACTTTGAGTTTAGAATTAAAAATGCAATAAAAATGCTTCTTCAGCAGTAGAAAAGATGGATAATCTCATTTAAAATGATTCTTAAAACTAGTAATATTATCATCCTGCGGGCTTATAAGTCTTCGCTCCGTCTTTATCTATTTAATAAAAAATCACATTAAACATCATTATCCCTCTGTTACCACTCTTTTAATAAAAACCTAGGTAAATTAATAAAAATAGTAACACTCACCTATTTATTCATAATCTGATGAGAAAATACTAAATGATGTAATTTTTCTTCTAAATCTGCGTGAAAATCTAAATGATAATACATTTTAAAGAAAAATAAAGGTATAGATCCAGTATGTCAGTAAAAAATAAACCACTCCTTATTTCGGAACTCCCCAGATTCGTCTTTCTTGGAAAAAATACACTTAATTTGGTTCCACATATAGCTACACGAATGAATTTTCGTAGAAATGGGTGTTTAGTGGTTACAGGGCCTAAAACATTAAAAATTGCTGGAAAAGAGTGCATTTTGAAACTTGAAGAATCAGAGTTTCATCCAAAGAATTATGTAGTAACGGATTCAACCCTCGAAGAAACCCAAAAGCTTTCAAAATTACTTCAGGATTATAATCCAAGTTTTATTGTAGCAGTAGGAGGAGGCAAGATCGCAGATGTAGCTAAATGGAGTGTCAAGTTAGTTGAAATTGAGCAGAAACTTCCAATAGAAATTATTGGAGTACCTACAAATGCGCCTCATGATGGTATCATTTCCCCCTATTGTTACTTAAAGATTCCTTTAGAGCAAGATCCTGAATATTTAGTTGAATCTTATATAGGAAAAGCACGTCCTCCAGTAGGAGTAATAGCTGACACGTCAATCATTGAATCAACTGATTTTCGAAACATCATTGGCGGTTTTGCTCATTTAATGTCTAATTTAACTTCTTTATGGGATTGGAAGTTTGCTAATCGCGTTCGAGGGACACAATTCTCAGATTTTGGGGCAGCTCTTTCATCTGTTGGATCAGACTTGCTGAGTGGTGAGGAACAAATCTCTCGTCCGACATCAATGGATCAAGCTATTCGACTGGTAATGAAACCACTCTTTGTAAGTGGGATGGGAATGTGTCTTTCAAATAGTATTCGTGTTGCCTTTGGATCAGAACATCTCTTCGCTGAATCACTTGTAAGACTTAAATCGTCTAGAGAAACCCTGCATGGTGAACGAGTTGGCCTTGGATCAATATTGAGTGCATATCTTCAGGGAAAAGATTGGACTCGTATTAAGGGTTTATTAGAAACAGTTGGCGCACCAGTTTGCGCAACAGATCTCGATATTGATCCAGAAGATATCATAGACGCGCTCATGAATGCTCATGATGTTAAACCGAAAATTTACACTGTTTTAGGTGATAAAGGCTTGAATAAAGAAGCTGCGAAAAACTTAGCATCGAAAACTGGTGTACTTAATTAGTTAATTTTCAAACCCACCTCCGTTCATATTAAAAAGCCAATCTAGGATTATCATTTAGATAGTAAGAAATCAATTTACGGAGCGTCTTTCGTTGGCAACAGTCTATCAAGTCCCAGCTAACAATCTAATCGAACAATTAGCTAAAAAACTTCAAAATGAATTCAGTAATTTTCTTCAACCTCCTAACTGGACTTTGTATTCTAAAACTGGTCGGCATCGTTCAAAACCTCCTGATCGTGAAGATTGGTGGTATGTAAGAGCGGCTTCGATTCTACGTAAAATTTCTGTAAAAGGACCAATTGGCGTTGAACACCTCCGAAAAGAATATGGTGGACGAAAAAACTTTGGTGTCATGCCTAACCATTTCGTGAAAGGTAGTGGGAGCATTCAAAGAAAATTACTTCAGCAACTTGAGAGAGCAGGACTAGTAAAAATAATTCCTGGAAAAGGGAGAACACCAACTCCACAAGGACAATCACTTCTAGATAAAGTTGCTTTTGAAATTAAAAAGGAAATCAAAGAAGAATTTGATTTGGATCGCTATTAAGGTGATTTTTAATTATGAGTTATGATGATGAAGAACTTGCTGAACTTCAAAGGCAAAGAATGACCCAAATGCAACAAGAAGCAGAAGTACAAAAAGCTAGGCAGCAAGCGGATGTTCAGAGACAATCGGTTTTAGCTTCAATCTTATCAGAAGAAGCACGATCCCGGCTACAGAATATCAAATTAGCAAAACCTGATTATGCAGCAGCATTAGAAAATCGGTTGATACAAATAGCTCAATCAGGGCAATTGAAAGAAAATAAAATCACCGATGATCAACTAAAACAAATGTTGTCACAATTAACAGGATCAAGAAGAGAAGGATCCATTCAATTCAAAAGGAAGTA
>JAEOTI010000687.1 GCA_016839955.1 Candidatus Hodarchaeota archaeon
CTCCACAGGTCGTTGGAAGTACTGACTCGCACGTATAATCAGTATCCTTTTGTAAAAAGTTCAAAGATTCTAATTGTTCTCTCAGTGCATCTTTTTTATTTATTATTTTCCCAAAAGAAGTAGATAAGTCATGACTTAATCCAGTACATTGGTTTAACATTTCTTTAACTAATGATTGGGGCAGTTCTGAAAATGGATAGGAAACTGAACTACTAAGGCTCAGAAATTCCACCTCATATTGATTAATCATTGAGACAGGATCAGATGGTGAAATTTACTCTCTCATTTAATTATTGGAAATTTCGCTGTAAAAACAAGGGTATTTCTTACATATCATCTCTCGATTTTTCGATTTTTAATTCTTAGATTGGATTCTTCAATTATAATTTAACAGAAAATCCTAATAAAAGAAAAAATTTTACTGATGAGTTAATATGGTTCTAAACTTTGTCTTAAGAATGTTGAATGAAAAGTATCTTCTAGAAACCTTTATTCGTCATTATCAGGCACTAGGAGCAGATCGCATCTATCTTTTTGATTGTGGATCAAAAGATGGTACATTAGAAATTGTGGAAAAGTGGGAATCAGAGACAAACCTAGTTCACCTCGTTCTGACTAATCCGAAATATCATCATTCTGACTATCAACAGCAAACAGCTTTTTGTAATTTTATACTTGACTGGGCGATTAAAAAATGTGTTCATTCTTCTGAAGATACCTGGTGGATCTTTCCTGACGCGGATGAATTCATATGGCTGGATTATTCCCAACATATTTCACAATTTCTTGACCAACATCCCCAATCCCCCGTTGTAAGGACAGTTTTTTTTGATTGGTATCTTCCTCCAAATTATTTTCAAAAAGATTTGACATCTGAACAAATCCTAGAATTAATTAGCAAGCAGGCTTTAAAAGGGAGGATCAGTGATTTATGGGGAGACCCCTTTTATAAAGACTATATTCTCCATGTTTCAGATCAAACACTTCCCCTCATTAAGAAATTCCGTACAGTTGGAGGATTTCATCGCTTTATTCATAACAACAAAGTTTATCTTCCTCCCAACGAACCCAATATTTTCGTTAACCATCTTCGGATCCTTCCCCAGAGGATTTTCCAGAACCGTATCAATGAACGACTTCAATTGTTGGAGAGTTCTCCTGATGATTGGAGCTTTGTCCATTTTAGTCGTCTTAGATCCCTTATCGAGAATTACGACCAAGAATACCACCGTTTAGAGTTACACTCTCTCTCAGAATTAATAAAAGAAGCCAATCGTTTAGGATCTTACAACAGTAATCAAAGTTATTATAATAACGTTATTATGCAAGAGAATATTCGATTTCGCTCTGGATCACGACCCTCGATGCACAATAAGGAAAAATGAATTGGTCAGCTATCCTCCATTTTTTAGTTGTGTTTAGGGAAGAGACGACCCAGCAATTGATGAACTAAAGCATAAGTTACGACAATATCGACTACATCAATAAATACGAACATTAGCATAATCGTTCCAAATGCCTGTGGGAGAATGGCAGTATCAATCATGATGAAGAATGGGAGAATGATAGCCAAATTGAGGATTAAACTGATAATTAAGATATAATACGTTTTACCTGTCCCAAAAAACAAACTACGTAAGTTCATGGCTACTGCAAAGAGCATATAAGGAATGATTTGCCAGAAGAACATTTCACTCGAGTAGCGAACAACATCTGGGTTTGTAGTGAAAATGTAGCCTAAAGCATCAATTGCTACAAGACCGAACAAACCAAATCCTCCAACGATGACAAATGCAATGAGGCAAGACATGAGTAACAAACGGGGTATATTTCGGTCTGCTGTGTCTGTTTTCAAATAATTTCCAACACGAATGCTTGTACCATCCGCTAGTGCAATCACTGGTATTAACACTGTCCATATAAGCCGTTGAAATAGCTGAAACCCAGCAAATTGATCTGGGCCCATGAAATTCAAAATCTGGAGGACAAAAAAGGAGAAGAAATTCCGCACAAATGAATCTAATCCTGTCCAACCACCAATGGTGAAGAGGGGTTTTGTTTGGCTTTTAATATGGTTAGTTGTGAGGTCAGCTCTTTTGAGTTGGAGGGTTCGAACACACATTATAGCTGAGACTATGAAATAAGCGATATTTGAGAGTAAATATCCCAATGCAACACCATTTAATCCTAATTGCAGGGAAAACGGGAGTTGTGAGACTAAAAACAGGTCCAATACCATATTAATAGCAACATTCACACATACAATTCCTAATGCAAGCTTTGCTCGATCCATAGATTTCAATCCGACGATTAAAAGGAGCGCCATTGATGTGAAGGGAAGTGCTAAAGCTCGTAAGGATAAATATGAGATAGTTTGATCTACTAGCTCATGTGCTGTCCCTATGAAGTCAACAAACTGGTTGACATTGAGAAAGATTAGCGCTGCCATACTAATTGATAGAAATAATTGTAAAACTATACCAGCAACAAGTTGCTTCACAATGTTCTCACGACTCTTAAAATTCTGACTCACTAACGCCAGAATGCCAAAAGGAAGCGTTTCATTAACGATCTCAATTAGAATCCCCATAAATTCATATTGTTCAGCTATTGCAAGGGCACTATAATCAATATGGCCAACCCAGAAAGTGTTTGTCAAACTATAGATTCGGGGGATAAGTAATGCAAGGATAAGAAAACCCATGAAGTCCCATGGATATTCTTTCAACATAGCCTTAATCTTGGAAATCTGCTTATTAGTATTATAATCCCTCTGATTCATTCTTATACTTCCCTCAAAGTAGGAGATTTAGATCAAAGAAGTCTTTTTTAAACTCTCTGATCTCAATTCATGATAAGAATTTCTGTTTGTATAATATAGACATTTTATAAATTCAGTTTAGGTAAGAGTCAAGTTGAAACAACAAAATTATTGAGACAATTACATCACAAAAAGCTGATTCATCTCTTTTCGCCAAAAAAATACTCTTGTATCATTTTGGTTAGACTAAAATGTCATTATTCAACTCTTGATAGTGTCTCACCTCTATGACTTGTCATTATATCGTTATCAAAAAAATATTTTGAGACTAAATTAATCGTTCTGAGATAAAATTCTCTTTAACACTATACAAAAAAGTTTAATGAGGTCAAAGTAATAACTTACATAGCAAAAAATGCATTGACAAATGATATTTTTTATCTCCATAAAATTTTTATAATTTTATACAGCAATATAGGATAACTTCAGATTGAAGATTTAGATTTTTTAAAATGGTTTATTTTATGAGTGATGAAACTAGAGGAGAGAAAATGATAATGGCTCTATGTCTTGAATAAATATCATCAAGAGGAGAAAATTATCGATAAATTTATTTTTTAAATATAATAAAGAGGAACGAAAATTGAGATTATTTTCTTATGTTCTGAGGTATGATATGGGTTTTGCTCCGAATCCATTTGAAGGATATTGTACACTAGCAACGTGTAAATATAAGATAAGAAATACCGCTAATGTTGGAGACTGGGTAGTTGGTACAGGATCAGTTGAAAATGTCGGAAACTTAAAGATAATTTTTCTAATGGAAGTAGTAGAAAAATTAACTTTTGATCAATAGTGGAACGATGAAAGATTTGAGTGTAAAAAACCGAATATGGACGGAAGCTTGAAAGTTCGAAACGGTGATAATAT
This sequence comes from Candidatus Hodarchaeota archaeon, assembly GCA_016839955.1. The sequence goes on from JAEOTI010000687.1 coordinate 3,692, forward strand.
TTATAGAAAAAAAGGTGAAAAGTGGATTCAAGCAAATTCTAAGCATAGTAATGAAGATGGATCCGAAAATGAAGATACTAAGAATTTTGATTTGAAATCAAAATATGTATTAGTTTCTGATAATTATTATTATTTTGGGGCGAGTGCTATTTCGATACCAACCACTTTTCAATCAATAATTAATCCAGGGATAGGTCATAAATCAAATTTTAGTGAAGAACTTATTCACAGGTTTGTAAAATGGATTGAAGGATCATACGAAAAGGGAATGATAGACTTTCCCTCACAATTCAATGAAGAAAATAACAATGAAGAAGATGAGTAAAGAAAATAATTCGTTTTGGTGTATGAAGAAGGAGAGTGACAATATATAATGAAAGAAAAAAATCTCTTTATAAGTCACTATAATAAGGATAGGAATCAAGTCAAAAGACTCATGGGAAGACTTGATGAGAGACCATTTTTTGCTTTCCGATCTAGTACAATTGATGAAGATACGCAGATAAAATCTAAAAATGAAAGAGTTATAAAAGGGGGGTTAAGACCTAAAATCAGATGGGCTGGTACAGTTATTGTAGTGGTAGGAAAAGAAACCCATGAAAGAAAATGGGTGAATTGGGAGATTAGAGAAGCTGCGAGGAATGGTAAAAATATCGTTGGTGTCTTTCTATATGGAGAGAGAGACAGCAGAATACCAAAAGGACTAGAGAGGTACGGAAACTCGCTTGTATCGTGGAATAATATTGATAGAATCGTAGAAGCAATAAGAGGAAAAAATCTTTGGAACCCCAACCGTCCGACTCGTATTCCTTCTTCACGAGATAGGACAAAGTGTAGATAAATCCTTGAAATCGATACTGAGGAGAGATATGTAATATCAGATAAAAAGATGATTTTAGATGAAAAATAATTGAAATTCTTGAGATAATTCAATATTTAAGAAAACTAATTTTTGAACAAATATATTGAATAGAAAGTTTTTAGGGGAATTTTTAGGTGGAATTAAGGGAAATTATGGTTGAGATCACGACTAAATGCTATTTAAAATGCAGATTTTGCTCGGCTCAGGCGGGAAAACCAAAAAAGAAAGAAATTAGCTTTAAAGAAATCGATAAAATTGCTGAATACTTGAAAAAAAACCCAATTGAAAAGCTAGAGATTACAGGAGGAGAACCATTAATAAAAGAAGAGTTGACACTCTATACATTGAAAAAAATTGCTAAATATTCCAATAGAAGCTCAATATACTCCTCAGGTACAATTTTTAATGAAAATTCGTATTCAGAAATTAAGAAATCTCTTATAAATAAATTAATTAATGCAGGTTTAACTGAATTTGTTTTTAACCTCCAAGGTGATAATTCAGATACTCATGATAACTTAACAGGGTTGAATAGCACTTTTGTTCGTGTGATGGATAGTATTAGAAATGCTGTTGATTGTAATGTTAAAACAGGAGTTCATTTCATTCCTAACAGATTTAACAAAGATCAATTCAAGTCAATAGTTCAGTTATTAGATAGTGTTAATGCGAGTTATATTAAGCTAATGCGTTTTTTACCTACAGGTAGAGGTAAAGAAATTACAGATTTTTCCCTTTCTTACAAAGATTTCAAGGAACAAGTAATCATTGCTAAAGCACTAAATGTAGAATTTAAGGAAATCGAAATAAAAGTAGGATATCCAGCTAAATTTTGGTTACATGAGAATAATTTGAAATGTACTGCAGCAACAGATCATTTTGTGATTTCTTCTGATGGCCATATTTTTCCTTGCATTGGATTTCGAGGATTTGATAGAAAGCTCAAATATCTTTTAATCCCAGACATAACACTTTTTGAGAGTAATCTAGAAGATTTAATTGAATTAATGCGAAATAAATTCTTTAATAGTGAGAAGACTTCATTACCAATTGAATGTAGTCAATGCATGAGTTTAGAATCATGTAATGGTGGTTGTATTGCCCAAAGGATTTTGAATTCTCCTAAAATTTCAAAACCTGACCCTTTGTGTCCTTTACATATGGATTAATTGAAAATAAGTAGACTAATAAGAAATAATAACATTAATAAATTTATGTCGGTAGATCTAATCTCTGCTTTTAATTAAAAATATTGAAATTAGGTGCCAAGAAGTTATGACCAGTCTTCTAGAATATTTACCTATTCAAGAAGAATCCTACATTGAATCCTTTTTATCTGATATGATTAAGAA
>JAEOTI010000094.1 GCA_016839955.1 Candidatus Hodarchaeota archaeon
TGATAATTCTGGTGATTTCTGAATTAACCAAATTAAAGCCCTATGTTGAAATTAAAAGCATTGTCTTGGGGAGTATAAAAAGATGAGCGAAGGGAAAAATGCTATAAACAAATTGAAGGAACCTGTATGGGTTACAAGGCCATATCTGCCGCCATTAGAAGATTTCCAGGAATATCTGCAGGATATTTGGGAGAGCCGCTGGTTGACAAACAACGCCAAATACCATCAGGAATTGGAAAAAGCGCTATGCGAATACTTGGGCGTTAAGTACATATCGCTATTTTCCAATGGAACTCTTGCTCTTGTCACCGCCTTGCAATCACTCAGAATTACCGGGGAAGTGCTTACCACGCCTTTCAGCTTTGTCGCAACTACTCATGCACTCTGGTGGAACAATATAAAACCTGTCTTCGTTGACATAGAATCTGATACTTTCAACCTTGATCCAAACAAGATCGAAGCGGCCATAACGCCTAAAACTACAGCCATCCTGCCTGTGCATGTGTACGGAAATCCATGCAAAGTGGAACGTATCAAAGAAATAGCTGATATATATGGATTGAGAGTTATCTACGATGCCTGCCATACTTTTGGTGTTACCCTGAATGGAATTCCGATATTAAATTATGGTGATCTTTCGGTCATGAGCTTCCATGCAACAAAAGTCTATACAACTTTTGAAGGAGGAGCCATTGTCTGCCATGACAAAACCACAAAAAATCGAATAGATTTTCTAAAAAATTTTGGCTTTGCCGATGAAACGAATGTAATAGCCCCAGGTATCAACGCAAAAATGAATGAGTTTCAGGCAGCGTTGGGCTTGTTGCAATTGAAGTATGTTAATGATGCTATAGATAAACGAAAGAAAATTGCCCATAAGTATCGTAAGTGTTTAAGAAATATACCTGGTATTCGCTATCTGGAAGATATGCCGCGAGTAAAGCATATTTATTCCTATTTTCCAATTTTAGTAGATAAAAACAAATATGGTAAGAGTAGAGATGAATTGTACGAATATCTTAAAAAACATAATATTTACGGTAGACGCTATTTTTACCCACTTATCAGTCAGTTTCCTACATACAGGGGTTTGCAATCGGCTCAGCCAGAGAAATTGCCTGTAGCTGAAAAAATCAGCGAAGAGGTAATATGTTTACCGATTTACCCGGATTTGGATTTGACCGAAGTAGATCGAATTGTGAATATCCTGAAAAATTAAATGGTATTCCTGATGGAACTAGCTACTATACAAGTCTATTTTTTTCCTTTTACTTTATATTTTCAGTTTGGAGATTATGGTGTTCAATTACAATTCCGAAAATAATTCTCCATTATTTGAAATTAATTTTTACTTTACATCATTCAGCTTCATATATAATGTTGTCAATATAAATTATTAAATGAAATGCTGTCACTAATCGTAAATTATATCTTGAAGCTAAATAACTTCAATAAATGGAAGAAGAAATAAAAATAGTTAATGGGATAGCTCATCTCAGAACCAAACAATTACTGAAGCTTTGGACTATTAACCTTAAGCAATATTTGAACAATTTCATAGTTTGGTATCGCATGAAAAATAAGCTAACACCTATCTCTGTAGAAAAGACAATTGTACCTGGTATTAATAAGGAAAACAATAAGTATATGTATATAATGCAATTAACAGAAAATTGTGTTAAGTTTACACATTTTTCTGTCAAAAGCGTTTCTGAGAGGATAATGGCTATCCTAAAGAAAAAAACAAACAGGAGGTAAAACATGTCTAACAAGAAAAGCGCGCATCTAATGGAAGTGGGTGAAGAATTCGAGCCACTTGAATTTATTGTAACTCCGGAATTAAATCAACAGTTTTTGTATGGAGAAGAAGATTATCATCCCAGATATATAGAAGGAAGCGGTTCTAGACCACCACTGGTTCACCCTGGATTGCTACTCAATATGAGCAATAACACGAGAAGTCCATCTTTCCAACTCCCTGATGGATGGGCAGAAATTCATGCTGTAGAAGAAACAGAGTATTTGAATCCGGCAAAGGTAGGAAAGAAAATACGGATAACTTGGAAGGTAATTGAGGCTTATCAGAAGCGAGGCAGGCCATGGCATATACTAGACATTCTATTAGTGGATGAGGACGGAGTAAAAATTCTAAGAAGAAAAATGACCAATACCTTCGCTTCGCATGAATTGACGAATCAAAAAAAGGAGTGAAACAGTGATTACTAAAAATACCACGATTGGCGAGGAGTTTGCTGGTAAACCAAAAAAAATGACGTGGGAAAGAATTTGGGCCTTTTCAGGAGGAGCCTTTACTACGCCAGGATGGCCAAAGAAGAACATTCATACAGATCCTGAGTTTGCCAACAGAATGGGACTGCCGACAGTATTTGTCTCTGCAACACAATACTTAGGACACATAGCAGAATTAATGACCAACCTCTTTGGAGAAGAATGGCTGAGAGGTGGGAAGACAAGTAATTTAAAATTTATCAAAGCTGTTGCAGAAGGTGATACAATTCAAACTAAAGCAAAAGTTCAGTCTATAAAGGAAAGGGGACCTGTGATTGAGTATACGTTAGATGTCTGGTGTGAAAACCAGAACGGCGATAATGTACTCGTAGGAATTGCGTTTGGCAAGTGTAAAAAATAAAATTATTTTAAAAATTAGCTGAAAAATCTTAAAGGGGGAAAAAGATGAAAATAATAGATGGAAGAGTTCGCCTGAGAACTAAACAGTTACTGAAACCTTGGACTACTGAACTCAAGCCACATTATAAAGATTACATAACTTGGTATCGGATGAAGAAACGACTAGCACCTATCCCAGTAGAAGAGCAAATTAAACAAGCTTCCGAAGTAGATATTGAAAAGATGGTTGTGTATGGGACCAGCAAGGAAGAGAATGACCATATAATTGAGATAGCAAATAGCCATGATGAAATTATACCTATAGCAGGTGTAGATGTAACAAAAGGCATACTCCGGGCACTTAATGAAATAAAGCTCTGCTTTGAGAAGAATGTAGCTGCTATTAATGTATCTCCATTTATAGCAAAATTATGCGCAAATGATAAAAAATTTTATCCTATTTATGGGCTATGCGAATTATTAAAAAAGCCGATTATAGTCCATGGTGCAATGCATTTCTGGAGAGAATCGTATATGTGGTATGGCCATTCCCAATACCTAGATGAAGTGGCAGTAGACTTTCCTGAATTAAAATTAATTATTTCCCACGGAGGAAATGGATTTGGACCGCCTATTTTAGCTGTTGCTCAAAGACATCCCAATGTTTATCTTGAATTTAGCGCACTTCGACCAAAATACATGGCCCCAGAGTTTATACAAGCTGCAAATACATATCTAAAGAGGAAATGTATTTTTGGAACAGACTATCCACTAATAGAGTATAGCGAGCAGATAGAGCTATGGAAATATGCATTGCGGGAAAATGTTTGGGAATTTTTCTTTCGTCAAAACATATTAGACGCTCTTTATAATGAACCTGTCTCGTTGTAGATTGCTTAGATTTTTATCTTAAGAAAAAAATAAATTTATTGATCCTGTGGAAGGAATGTTACTGTAGGTAACCTTGTTAACATTGGTCATAACCGTAGAATTGATGACGATGTCACGATTTTGGCGAATTCCATTGTTAGCGGCAGAACAATAGTTGAGAAAGGAGCAAGAATTTCACCCGGTGCAGTGATCAGTAGTTCAAAGAGGATTGGAGAAAATGCGTGGATTACTTTAGGAGCTTTAGTAACAAAAGATGTTGAGAAGGGGGAAAGAGTTTCAGGAAATTTTGCCATAGAACATAAGAAATTATTAGAACACATTAATGAAATTAGCAGGTAGAGGGGAAAGAATCGTTAATTTAGAACTCTTGGCGGAGTTATTTATATGCAATTAACCGTGAAAGAAAAAATAAAATTAGTACCAAGACTAAGAGAAAGGTTCCTAGGGAAAGAAGTTTCAGAAATCATATCATTAGCTTATAAGGAATTCGGTGATAATCTAGCGATGACCTCTGCTTTTGGGTATAGCGGCATTGTATTGATGAGTTTTTTAAAGGAGATAGCCCCTAATTTACCTATATATTTTATCGATACACGTCTCCATTTTGAAGAAACAATAAAACTTCTTAATAAGATAAAAAATGAATGGAAATTGAACATTCAATGTATATATCCAAATTATAGCGAAGAGGAATTGGAGAAAATAATTGGGAAAGAGGCATACAAAATTAATCCAGATATATGTTGTCACTATAGAAAAGTAGAACCTCTAGTTCGAATTCTAAAAACAAAAACTGCCTGGCTTAGCGCAATAAGAAGAGACCAATCAAGTTCCCGTATTGAAATTAAAGTGATCGAAAAGGATGGGAGAGGTCTTATAAAGGTCAATCCACTATTTAATTGGACCAGAGATCAAGTCTGGATGTATATAAGAAAATATGATTTACCGTATAATCCTCTTCATGATCAGTATTACCCAAGCATAGGGTGCAAACCATGTACAGATCCTATTGACAAAGGCGGAAGTGAAAGAAATGGACGATGGAAAAAATTCCAAAAAATAGAATGTGGTATACATATTAATAAAATTGATAACGACCATAAATAAACTTAAAATTGGACAATAAAAAAATAACTACACAGAACAAACGCTCTGCTCAAGACATGATTAGAGTGCTAAAAAATGAAGGTCTGTCTGCCAAGTTACAAGGCTGTGGGAAAATAATCCCTGACCACCTAGCCAATTTGGATCAAGCAGATAAAAACTCATTAACTTTTTATACAGGTAGTGACCCAGCGGTTATTGCTCACTTGGAGAGTTGTTTACTTGTTTGTAGCCCTGAACTTGAAAAGATGCCTAACAATATAACGTGCATTAGAACTAATAACCCAAAACTTGCATTTTATATTCTTTCGCAGGAATTTGCTCCATCCCCACCTCCTCCTGGTATCCATCCTTCAGCCATTATTCATCCTGAAGCGGATATTCATCATACTGCCTCAATTGGTCCAAATTGTTCTTTAGAAAAATGCACAATAGGTGCAGGCAGTATTATTCATAGTAATGTGGTTATATATAAAAATACAAAAATAGGAAAGAATGTTGTGATTGAATCAAACACCTGCATTGGTGCAACAGGTATTATATGGGCGTGGGGGCTAGATGGAAAAATGTGGTCCCTACCTCAACTAGGAGGTGTAGTGATAGATGATGATAGTTTTATAGGCACAAATATAACAATTGTAAGGGGATCGCTTAAGGAAAATACTTATGTTGGAAAAGGATGTAAAATTGCCCATGGTTCAATGATCGGTCACAGCTGTATAATCGGAGAAAAAACTCATTTAGCGAATAACATTGCCTTGGGGGGGGGTGTAACTTTGGGTAAACGCTGTTTTCTTGGTTCAGGATCTTCGTTTCGTCCTAAAGTCAAACTAGGGAATGATATAATTGTTGGAACCGGTGCTGTAGTAATACATAATTATACTAAAGAAAGATTGGTATTAGCAGGTGTTCCAGCTCGCCCATTGGATAGAAGTAAAGATAATCATAAAGGAGTTCCCGCTCCTTTGAGGAAAAAAAGAGGGCGTATTTAACTGTTTTTTACCATAATTATTGTTTTAATCAATTAAAATATTCTGCCATGAATTATATTAAAAAAAATGTAATCAAAACGATGGCCGCATTATTGTAAAGAGAGTTACTTGCCGATAACACACTGAAAAGAAAAGATCTAATTTTCAAAAAGCAAAAAATATATGCTTAAAATATGATAGATATGGAACTGCTTGTTAGTGTTATAATTCCAACTTATAACCAAGCAAAATACATATCTCAAGCTATAGAAGGTGCTTTAAAACAAAAGACAAATTTTCCATTCGAGATTCTTATTGGGGAAGATGATTCCAGTGACGGGACGCGTAAAATTTGTATAGAATACGCAAAAAATCATCCGGAAAAAATACGCCTTTTTTTAAACGATAGAAAAAACGTGATTTATATAAACGGCAGCCCAACAGGCCGTTGGAATATGATAAACTTAATAAAAAATTCTAAAGGCAAATATATTGCATTTTTCGAAGGAGACGACTATTGGACCGACCCATATAAACTACAATATCAGGTGGATTTTTTGGAAGCAAATCCGGATTATGGGTTAGTTTTTACTGACGCTGATTTTCTATATGAGCGGAATGGCAAGCTGATTCCTGCATACGATAAAACATTCCGAAAACGTATTCCCACTGGAAATGTATTACATATTCTTCTTCAGGGAATAAATCCATACAGAACGTGCACATCGATGTTTAGAAGAAGTTTGATATGGGAATATACTGATATGATAAGAAAATCGAAATTCAAAATGGGAGATAAAATACTTTGGTTTATTATTGCCGGGCAGGCAAAAATTGGGTATATAGATCGTTCTACTGCTGTTTACCGGATTAAGGAAAAATCTGCTTCACATCCAGAAGACCTGAAGGCATTTGTTTTATTCCTAAGAAATAGCTATCGAGCAAATATTTTCTTTTCTGATTATTACAAACAACCATTTAATCGCAAGAAATCAAAGATAATCTATAGAAATGCTATTCTTAAATACTGTGTTGATAAGAAGGATTATAAAAAATTAATTGAGTATTCGGGATGTTTTACTATAGCGTTGGCAGCCATCGCCAAAGACAAACTCCATGACCTGATTGTGTTTGCAAGAAAATTACGTAAATGATTCTAATTCCGATAATTACATTGCTGATAATATTTTTTTATTATCAAAAAAAGAACAAAAAACGATTTGGTATTATTAGCTTATTAATCCTTACTTATCTTGGAATGGGCATGGCCTCTCTTGTCATTGAACTTACGGGATTGTTTCCTGGTGTATATCCCTTTTCGTTTGAATCCATGGCATATTTATCCGTATGTTTTGTAATCGTATTCACTGGCTTCACTGGATACAGAGACCAAAAGCTATGCAGTATAAAGATCGAAAATGTTTTTCTTTCTCGAGTGTTCGAAAATACTCTTTTGGTAGGCGGATTCCTGTCGATCTGTTTTTTCCTCCCTCATGCGGTCAGGGCTCTATCCGGCAACATTTATGTAAATAGAAATGAGTTGTATCTTCAACAGGAAATATTGGGGAGTTTTGGAATTGTTAATTCAATATTTTCGTATATTTCGAATATGTTCATTATCGCCATTGTGTATTCATTTATGAACATGATACCAAGAAATGGGAAAAGAAATGTAATTAAGGCTATTTTATTGCTTTTAAGCAGTTTTTCTTATGTAGTCTACATTTTCGCTTATGTTGGTCGTGACGGCACGGTCTACTGGATTATGTCTTTCATATTTTGTTTAATACTATTCAAAGATTTTCTTTCAAAGGATGATTTGCGACGATTTAAACGTATACTCATATATAGCCTGCCAGTGATTGTTGCCCCATTTATGATGATTTCGATATCAAGATTTTCTGAAAGCAAAGAAGGAGTTTTTTATAACATGCTTCATTATGCCGGGATGCAGATAAAAATCTTTAATGATCACTATACAATTGATCCTCCAATTCAATATGGCAGGGGTTCTTTTCCGGTATTTATGGACTTTATCGAAAAAGCAGGTATCACTGTTAAGAAAGCACCTGAAAAGCAAGAGAGAATTAATTACTATTTGGATTACAACGTCGCACCTTGGATGTTCTCTACATTTATAGGAA
>JAEOTI010000688.1 GCA_016839955.1 Candidatus Hodarchaeota archaeon
TCCCGTACTAACCGTTCAAGCGTACTGGGCGAAACTGGGGAGTTTACTCGTCAGTTTAATTCGGTTGATTTTGGAAGAGAGAGAAGGTGTATCGTGTTCGGATATAGGCGTAGGAGGTTCTGAATTCTTTTAATTATTTTAGCAATTTTTTTCTTTTATAATCTGATTTATTCATTCAATGTCATAGGGTCTTCCTTTCTTGTTGATGCTCCCATTCCCAACGTTTTAACAAATCATACGAATGATATATCATTATTCCAACCGCAAGACCATAAAAGAGAACAGATAAGATTCCAGATGTTAATACAAACTTGGATGAACTAGTGGTTAAAGCGAATAATTCATCTGACAGAATTGAAGAAACTACAACTGATGCGAAGAAAGCTGATATACCAAAGGAAATTATTGCTATTGTTAGCCGTTTAGTTCTCATTTTTGATTTGTATGTTATGGGTAGAAGAGTGGCGACAATCCCTGCACTTCCCAAAAGTGTTAATGATATTCGAAATAGAATTTCATTTACCATCTCTCAAATTCTTCCTGCTAATCGTAGAATTAGGAATACTGCTATTGATAGAAATATCATGATAGTCAAAGGACTGGTACCCGCATAAATAGCTACGAAAAAAGTGAGTTCAGCTACTGTGATTCCCCATGTCATTTCTATGATCATTATAAGAATTAAAGTTGTTAGAACCCCTGCAAGAAAACCCAAATCAATATGATCATAGAATCCTACCATTAGACCTTATTCTCCTGTAGGACGGATTATTATTATTTTTGTAGACTCTATAAGCACAAAGAATTTCTCTCATGTCTTGATGAAGAATATAACTATAGTTAAAGTCAATAGGCCCAGAAGGATGATTGGTAAACCAATCACATCCTGAATTATATGACCAATTGGATTCTTAGAAGGGCTTACTTTGTCCTTATGAATCGTCGAACTCTTTCCGTACTTATGAAGTCGACCACCGTCCTGTGTTTCTTTGACATATCCTCTATCAAAGGGAATTTTTGTCTTTTTAAAGCCAGATTTCTGCGCTTGACTCCGTTTTGAACTTTTTTTTGCCATCTTGATCACCTTTTTTTCTTTTTTTTTGTCTTAACCCCCAATGAGCGGAATAACTCATTTGCTTCGGTACAAACCAAGTCTTGAATAATATGACCAGTATGAACTAAAGCAGGTTCGAATCCATCTCTCAAGAGTGTCCTTAGAATATCAGAAGGACCATGTCTATATTCCCGATGGCGAGGACCAAATTGTTTTACCGGTTCATCAATCCAATGATGTAGATATGAGTAGTCAGAACCAAAAATGGCTTTACTAACTTTTTTATGTGCTCTATGACTTGGGAATTCCATCCACCCCTAAAGTCAATAACAAAATTATTAATAATGTCACAAATATTTTGTGACAATCACATTATTTAAGTGTTATTAATGATATTTTATCATTGTCAATTAAGAGGAAAATCATATTGAAATCATTATTTATCAGTCAAGGAGTTCATACGGAAAAAATAGTAGCATCTATATTAGTAAACCAGCCTGAGAAGGTTATTTTTATTAGGAGTAAGCAAGATTATGATAATAACATCAAAACCTTAATCGATAATAACATGTTAAGGGCCAATGAATATTTAGCCCAAGAAGATCATATGGATAAACTCAGAGAGTATACTGAGATCCGAGTTGAATTTTTCCAATTTCCAATCGCCTTGAAGGAAATTCACGAACGATTGGAAGAAGAAAGAGACATTTTCGAGTCAAAAGGACATAAAATAAATGATATTATTGTGGATATTTCTTCTGGTCCCCCTCTTATTCAAATTGCAATGTATTTAGCAGCTCAACTTGTTGGATTACCTGAAATTTCCTTCGGTTTTTCAGGAGAAAGATACTTTGATTTAGAAAAATCATCTAAAGAGTATGAAATCACAATTACTAAAGAAAAAATAGAATTTGTCAAAAATTCAAGAGTTAAAATGCCCCATCTACCATTAAAACTACAACCACTTCCATTCGACATTTTAAGCGCCCTCTCAAAACAAAAAGGAGGAAAAGTCCTTTCTCTTCAAGAATTAATTTCTCACATGGGAGGGACTAGAAATCCAGCAAATTCTATGTCTGTAGGAAGGAATTTGACTCTTCTCCGAGATTATGGATATGTGTCTGAAAAAAAAGTTGGAAAACAGAAGGAAATTAAAATTACTGAATTAGGCAAAGAGATGCTTGATTTAAAAAATTCTCCTATTATCCTGGAACTTAAAACGAGATTACAGAAGCCTTGAATGATAGGATGATAAAAAATGGTTTTTAACGATTTTAAATGTAATACACTGATTATACTATATCTATTACTTTTATTTTTAATATACTTCTAAACACTTAACTTAGAAACTTGAATGGACACTCCAAACAAATAATTTAATTGTATGAAAAAAAAAATTTTTTTCTTTCGATTAATAAGTAAAGGAATTTTTCTGATGTCTCCTCTCTCATATGAAAAAGTTGTTCGAGATCCTCTCTTTGAAGAGATTGGATTAACAAAAATTGAGCTGAAATTAGTTAATACACCTCTTTTTCAACGATTACGATTTGTTTCTCAACTTACAGGTGCACAATATGTTTATCCTTCCGCCACTCACACAAGATTTGCTCATTCGTTAGGTGTAATGCATGTTGCAGGATTATATGGGGAGCACCTTTTTCGAGAAGATGCAGACATACAACAAAAGCTCAGGATTCTTGGTTTACTCCACGATATTGGCCATGGTCCATTTAGTCATCAGTTTGATGATACTGTCTTTAGAAGCGTGTATCCTGATGCACAACATGGTCATGATGAACAAAGAAAACTGATATTGAAAGAAGACGAAAAGATTAGGAAATTTCTTGAGAATTTCGGTTATTCTATAAATGAACTAAGAAGTGCATGGGATTTCGAAGCTGGAATTGAAAATGCAATAGTTCAAGGACCTTTGGGAGCTGATAGAATAGACTTCATGATGCGTGATTCATATTTTGCAGGTACTCCGCACTTTGGGACAGTTCCATATAATCGAATAATTCGAAACTCAGTTATTCTAGAAAAAAATGGTCATAAAGATTTTTGTTACCATATTCGATTATTTTATGACGTAATGGCAGCTTTACAAGGTCGTTTCTTTATGTATACCAACATCTATTTTCATAAGGCTGCTAGAGCTGTTGATTGTATTATTCAAAAAATTTTAGAATTAGTAGAAGAACCTCTTTCTCTTCAAGAGCGAAGTAGAGATTTATCACAATACAGACGACTTGTTGATTATAGTATATTATCTGAGATTGCTAA
>JAEOTI010000689.1 GCA_016839955.1 Candidatus Hodarchaeota archaeon
AGAGTCTCTTTATCGGGATCTGTGAATTGCTTAAGGAAATAATAATGGAAAAGGCGAGACCCAATCACAGCGAGATAAAAGAATAATGAAATGTTACTTATAGAATCTCTCTTCTGAAAACAATAAATTTGTTGGTTAAAGATGAGCAATCCATCATGAATCATCACTGTGGGTAAATTCCCAGATGAAACCTTTCTGAAGAGAAGCTTTTCTCCTTGATACAAACTGGGATTTTTCCACATAATTTTGCTATAGCGAGCGTATGTGGGGTCATCCAATAAATCACCATAATATTTGAAGGAACGGGGATTACGAACAAAGTGAAATCGCTGCAAGTCAGCCCCAATATACCCTGGTTTATCAAATCCTTGTTCTACTAATGTTCCAAATTCATCGGAAGAGAAAATAAACTCAAGCTGATAGTTTTTCTCCTCTCTGTCTACTTCTTCATCTTCCTTGACTTTAGTCCGTTCAAATGAGGCATCACATTCTTCATTTACACATGGTTTAGTCTGGACTCTACCTGCTCTTCCAACACCAAAAGGAGGATTTAAGAAAGAACATGCTGGACATACAAGGTACTTCCCCTCTTTGTTTGTATCAATTCCCCTCCCATTAATCACATAGTCGCGAAGAGGTCTGAAGCTGTTCTTTACGATCAAATGTGTTATCTGACGATCCTCTTCAGTCGCCCAGATATCAAATTTCGTTTTCTCATTGTTAGCAAAACTTGCTTGCGATCGTGAATAATACAACTCTGTCCGAAATAAAAATTCGATCCCAATTTGCCTGTCTTTTAAATTCACCTTTTCCTCCTGATTTAGTCCAACAAGAATATCGACATTCTCTCTTGGTGTAGATTTCCCAACCATAAGAATAAGAGAAGGTTTGGTCACATCTTCAAAAATATCTAGGCCAAGATTTATCAGTGCGATAATATCCTGTTCGACTAAACTAACTCTTAGGGGTTCATTAACGTCTTCTAAACAGATTTCATTAGGAATTATATAACCAAGAATACCATGGGGTTTCAATAGATCTCGTAGATTTTGATATAAAAATATTGCAAATGAATCAAATTGACCCCGAGCAATCTGAGGGAATTCAGTCACCAAATATTCCCGAATAGCAGACAAATCTGCCCCCCAAGGTGGGTTTCCCACAATGATGTCAAAACCACCACTTTGAAAAATTGTGGCAAACTCTGATACCCAGTCAAAAGCTTTGTCGTCATAGGATTTATTTTTGATAATACTATTCCCACACTTTATGTGTGTGCCTAAATATGGAAATTTAACATCTTTTTTAGCAATTTTTAGAAAGAGAGAAAGTTTGGTGATCTCAACACTCTCAGGATTGATATCTACCCCATAAATATTATCCAAAATTATTTGTCGTCTAACTTCAATTTCATCAAAAAATTGATCTAAGACAACCATTTTTGCAGGTCTTTTCCGAGATTCTGTTTCTACAGTATACTCACCCGATGCAACACGAGCAGAAAAGATTTTCTCATATAATTCTGTTAATAGGTCAACCGCTTTAACTAGGAACGCTCCAGATCCACAAGCTGGATCTAGTATCTTGATTCCTCGTACCCTTGCTTCAAGAGCTTGGATATCAGATAGATATTCTTCAATCAACTGATCAAAAGTCTCAGTGCTTAGATCTTGTCTTAAGAAATGAACAAGTGTCTGCCTCACTAGGTAATCAGTAACAAATTCTGGGGTGTAAAATATACCCTCAGCATGCCTTTTGAGTGCATTTTCATGAGCAGATTCAATATCAGTAAAATTTTCAATGTCCTTCAAAGATAATTCAAAAATACGCCCCAAAATATCTACGCTTATCTCTGTGGTAAAATCATAACTAGCCATTCTAATAATGTTAAAATAGATAGGATTGAGAGTAGGGTATCTTCGTAAAGCTGAACGCAATTCAGAACCAAATATTTCGATAAATTCATTATTATTTTCTATATCAGCAATTATCTCATGAGTAGAGACAATATTCTGGTATTCATTAGGATTTTCAAGCAGGTCACGAACAATGAGATTTGATAAATCCTCAGCGAATAACTCACCATCATATGCAGGGACACCACTGTACTTGTTTCCGTTATTGATATCATTAAATAGGTTCAATATGTTTTGCCATATGCGATTCTGATTTTCTCGGACTTCGGAATTGCAGAGAGGAAGAATGATCTGTTTTTCCAGAATACTTTTCTCTAATAATCCTCTTGGTTCATCTTCAGCAAATAGACAAAATAATAACCGATTCAATATGACTTGAGCGTAATGTAAGGCATCATCAAGAGAAAGGTCATTATTTGTATGAAATTCTTGGATCAGCATGAGGCGTGTTTCATTATACAGTTGGTAAAATTCATTAGTAAAAGAACGCTCAAAGAGCTCTGTCCTGTTATTCAGCAATATAAGTGATTTTCTGTCTAAGATCTGTTCTCGCGAAAAAAGGAACTTAAACTCCTTTAACCATTCATCGTTAACAGTCCCATCATCGGTTACCAGTTCTTTAAAGCTAATCTTATGGCATCGTTGAGGTTTATAATAATTAAATAGCCAAAAATCCACATAATTACTTACTACGTACCATGTCCCTCCCAGATCATAAGCGTATCGATGTGCCTGCTCAATTGGTGAATAAGGCTTTCCAGATGGACGCTGATCTAATATCGTGTCCTGTCCCTTTAGTTCGAACAATAAAACAGGCTTTTCGTCTGTGTCAACAATGCAAAATTCTACTCTCCTTCCTTTCTGCGTTCTCCGTTCGAATTGTCGATCCTCAGGTTGATAATTGAGTAAATTTCTTAAAATGTGATCATAAAAGTCTAAGTAGTTCCTCATCTCTCCAATTAATTCCCGATTCATAATACGAGAATGCCATTGCAGTACGGATTCACGATCTTTCTCTGTAATTTCTATGGTGCGTGAGTATCGAAGCAATTCAGAGTGGCTAAATAATTTAAAATTGCAAATCATTTCTGGTACCCCTTCATAATTCAATCCCTTGACTTTAGTTTTAGCAACTTACCCATATCCTCGTTTAACTCCCTAATAGGAATATCATAGGCCTTAATTTGGTATCTATACTTCGCTTTTGTATTGTACCACGTCTGTTTAAAATCACAGACTTTATATCCTTCAATGTAACCCATTATCAATGTAGTTAACCACTCTTGACCAAATTGAATTTGTATTATGGCCATATCACTGAGTCCTTTGGGTACATAACAAATTACAATATAATCCTTATTTCCTGGTTTTGTTTTTATACCATATCCAAAGTACCATGAATTATCAGGTTCTAATGGTGTTTGAGCAGTCTTAACATCAATAGTTATACCACTTTGGATTAATCTAAAATCCCATTCGTCATATAATGCCCCCTCTTGAGTTTCATAATTAGTATCTTTTCTCAACCCTCGTTGATTTAAAAACTTCTCGAAAGATAATTCACCCAATTTACCAATGAAAGCATCATCTGGAGAATCAAATTTTGTGTATGGATGGCTTTCCCTGAGTTTTCTTCGATAACGCTTATACTCTTGAGCTTGTTTAAGCATTTGCTCTGTAATCTTTACTTTTTCAACCAAATTCCCAATCACCTCCAGGGACCGCTTCCATGTGATATATTAGTTTTTTATTGGAATGTTTGTTCTTTATTAATCTTTTGAAGTTTCTCTTAAGATCGGATCTTGCAGATCGGATCTTTCAATGATTCTTTCAAGGATTGCAGGTAATATTGTAGCATTCTTAATAATATCTTGAATGATAGAAAAAGGAGGGATTAATGGAATAATAGAATCAATTATTTCTGAAAATAGAGAACCTAATTGCGGAAGAGCCTCTTCTTTGATTGAATCTACAGGATCTATTGAAGTCTGTTTCAATCCATTTATAGATTCCATTATGCTTTGGTTCACTTCTTCAGTTATTAAACGGGAAAGCTCTGGGACGGGCTTGCTGTGTGCGATTGAGTTTCTTAAATCTTTAAAATTCTCAAATCTTTCAATGTAATTAGGTTCATCAAGTTCATGAAACACTCTTGTTAATACCCCCTCAATTCCTAAGACTCGCAAAAGAGTATGCTGACGAGAGAAAGGATTCCCTTTTTCATATTGATAAAATAATCTTTTTCCTACCTTAGAAGCATAGTTATTTGGGTCAGTCTTATAATCAACGAGATCAGTAGACTTAAACGTAGGACTAAAAGACTTTCTTGTCTTCTCCAGATATTCTATGTACTTCCATGCAAATTCAGGAATTTCATACACTCTGTCAACTAAATAATTGATAAATACCTCACAGTATGAATAAACACTAAATACTAAGGAAGAGACAAATCGTGGAATATCACCTGACTCGAACATGGGTGTTGTATCTAATTGATTCAGGAATTCGGGGTTTGAAGAGATTTTTTCCATTATCTCTAACATTTCTTTTTCATCATTCTTGATTTTAGATGTGTGAAAGAATTCTCCTCTACTAAAAAAATCAAAAATTCTTGGTAATAAAGAATAGAAGTCTAATATAGCAGTTATTATTATCCCTTTGAAACAAACTCGTAAGTATTCCTAATTCCATTAAAAAATTCCTCACCTTGTTCTGTTAAGAAAAAATTCTCATTTAAAAACTGAAAATCTTCTTCGTTGTCTGTCGTCTGAAAAAAATCTGAAACTTCAAGTACAATCTTCTTTATTTGTTCAGGAGAGATATTCATTATTTGCGCCCTAATTTTTTTAATTGGTCTTATACCTCACGATTAAGATTTTTACGATCTTTACAACATTCATCTTAATGCAGAAGGATGAATAATAACGTTCAATGAGTCTTTATTAATCGTATCTTGTGTTTGTTGAATTTCCTTACTGAAATTCTTCCTAATTTCTTGTATAAACCATTTTACAAAGTTGGTCTGTGAATTGTAGTATTTCTTAACTGTCGGAATAAGTTCGGAATTTAAAATTTTTGAGAAAATCTGAACAGAAGCTCCTTCATTTCGTTTAAATCTAAAAGCAAGATAATATTGAATTGTCGCTTCATTATCGGCTTTGTGAAGAAAATCATTTCTTAATGGATTAAAGAAAAAACCACTCTGTTGTTCTAAATTGAGCGATTTTAACTTATGATCATATAAAATTGTCAAATCACAACAGAATGGAGATTTTTTCAATTTATTTCTCCACCCCATACATTTTTCAGATAAAGCTTTTGCAGTTGCTGAGTAATTTAAAAGATAGCATGAAAATTCAAGATGAAGTTGATAAAGTTCTGTTCCAGGTTTATCTGAATTTTTTAATCGATTTACCCAGTCTTGTATCTCTTCAAAATTATCGCTAAGCTTATTATAGTTAAAAGTAACAAAATCGAGATAGTTATATATATTAGAGATGATATTAAGAATATTAAATCCTGTTGTCTCTTTCAAATTCTCGAAAATGGCTCTTCTTGACATTATAAATCCCCTCGATTGGTTTAATTATAATTTTAATAAGGTAAAAAAACTATTGGTTCTATTAATTTCTAACCCGAATACTATATATAATCTTCTTACATCTTTGATTAATTTTAACTGGAAACTCCTATAGCTTCTCTTGAATTTGTCTGAGAAAAGAGTGTTGAGTCCAGTAATCGGTCAATCGTCTTCCAGCTGAGATCAACTCTTCTATATTGTCAAAATTGAGGATTTGTGCTTTCTTTGATGATCGTACTTGATTCGCCAGACGGTATGCCAAAGTCCCTTTGGTCACTTTGAGTCGTCCCTCGGAAAAACTATTGTGTTCTGGAAGGAAAGTCATTCCCCGATATTGTTGACGGAATCCTTTTTTCATCTCATTTACACAACTGATAATCTCGGGCACAACCAAAGGTTCACGAAATTTCATGAACAGAACACAATCCGCTCCTGAGCTAAGATATTGTGTGATTCTTTGTAGGGGGGAATCAATTGCCTTAATATTACAGTCAGGTGCGATTTTCCCAATAGGGATTTTCCCGATTAGGTCAATTTTTTCCTTGTTTTTCTCAAAGAATTCTTGACAGGAGCTTTTTTCTTGGAAAAACTGATTGAATGCCTTTAAAAGCTGGTCTTGATACTGTCTAAATTTAATTCTCTGAGGGAAGACCTCTTGTGGTGATTTTATTTTTGAGTCATATTTTCTTAACATTTTTTTATCTACAGAGAGTTTTGTACTCTCGAATTTCGACCTAAACTTCTGAAAATCAGGCAGTTCAAGAATGTGGATTTTAGGATGGTGAGTTAATATTTCCTGTCCTTCGAAAGGAGTTCCTTCTACTGGGAGTATCAAAAGTAGATGGATATTTCCTTTATAGGCTGCTTTAAACATATCTAGACGTGACATGAACTTTTGAATCGTCTTGATCCCTCCATAAACATTACATTTCGTTTCTACAATGGTCGTTTTCTTGCCAATGCGGAGAATCCCATCGAATTCCGCTGCAGGCACATTCCCATAGTGCAGAATAATTTCTCCCAGATGATTGTACGTTAAACGATTCTTCCTTTGCTTTTGTTTTAGGCGCTTCCCAGGTATTCGGGTCGGTATGAACCATTTCACAGCTGAGAACTCATGAGCAATTTGTATTAAGAGTGAGGTGGCAAAATATTCCAATAACAGTCCATAATATAATCCAGTCCCATACTTATCCTCTTTATTTGTACGATATCTATGATAAAACTTTTTCAATCGTGAAGAGGGGGATAAAATAGGATCACTAACAGATTCTGCTTTCTCCCTTACTAGCTCCATAAATTGCTCGATCTGCTGATCCTTTGACAACATAAACTCCTTCCGTAAGTTTAGTCTATGTTTCCCAATCCTTTTGGCCATTTTTCTACAACCTCAATAAATACATTACTAATCTTAACAAGGATTAAAGTAGGAGGAGAAAAAAAAAAGAACCTCCTCCTACACTTAGCTGACTAATTAGCATGGTGAGCTCTTGGATATGGATCGACTTTGTAGACTCCTGGGAGCTTACTGAGTAACCGTCGTTTCACATGGGTCATACATGCTTGATATTCATCAACAACATATCTCATAAACTGTTGTTGTAGGATCTCCATTGTCTGTTGGTCAGTTGTTGGTGCTAATAGATTTGATATAACATCCTTTGTGTTTTTATTGTTTAACGATTGATTATTAGTTAATTCACCTAGACTAATGTCGGTGTAACCCTGAAGCAGTTGGAATGGCCATTGAACATCTAAGAATCGTGAGTTTTGTAGAAGATAGGAAATACTGAAGATCCTTTCCCTCAAATCGGGGTATTCTGAAAGAAACTGGCTCTTATGATGATGGTATTTTTTCGCAAGTAACTGAAGATCCATGATGACAACGAATCCAAGAGGGATCAGCCTTTTTTTGTCAAGCAATCCTTTGAAAAATCGTTCCCAAATTGGGAGAAATTTCTTAAGGATGATATATTCATCTTCTCCAGGTTGACGTATTATTACTCTCAACTCTGGGAGGTTTCCCACGTTCAGCCTTCTTAAAAAGAAGTCAGCATACTGAATACTATATAGTTCGACCTGTACAGGATCACATTTATCCAGTGGGGGCGTTGTATAATCAGGTCGAATATATTCTGTATCCACATAACAAAACCGAAATCTGGATATTGGATAGGTCACGGAATAATTCATCTCCTTTTTTCTGGATAAATTGGCACTGGGTTCCTATTCTATCACAAATAGTAAGACAAGTACCAATCTGGATGAATTTCTCCCCGTGATGGTATCAGCCAAAAAAGAGTGTATCACGTCAATAATTCAGGTGTCTACTTATTCCGTACAAATTTAATACAGTGTATTTCTCAAATCATGATCTGTAAGCTGTTC
>JAEOTI010000690.1 GCA_016839955.1 Candidatus Hodarchaeota archaeon
AAATACAGCAATTGGAGTAATATTTTCTAGTTACAGTAACATCAGTAACAATCAGATCACAAACTGTACCACCTCATGTATTGTCCTTAGTACAAACTGTGATCATAGCACAGTCAATGACAATAATTTAACAAATGTCGGTTCTAATAGCGCAATATATGTGGAATTTAGTTCGGGTTACTCTACTTTCGACAATAATATTATCCGATTCAGCAAATCTTATGGATTTAATGTCTATCAATCATCTTCTTGTACCTTTTCGAATAATGTTGTCACAAATTGTTCAAATGATGGAATTCGGTTATATCAATCAGGATCTGCGAATATCCATCATAATAATGTAACTAATTGTTCAGGCTCAGGAATTAGTGTATTAGAAAGTCCTTCAAATACAATCTCTTATAATATCATTATTAACATGACAGAAACTGGTATAGGAATACCTGGTTCTGGTAGCACCGATATCACTTACAACCACGTAGAAAATTGTAATAATACTGGTATTGCTATTGGAAGTGGAGCTACAGGATGCGAAATCTGGGGAAATATCTTCATTTCAAACACAATGCATGGATACGATGATAATGGCAACCAGTGGGATAATGGGACTCATGGGAATTGGTGGGACGATTACATCGGTCCTGATTGGAACCAGGATGGTATTGGAGATTGGCCCTATACTGTCGTGGGGTACACTCAATCACAAGATCGTTATCCACTAGTGGACATTACAGAATTGCTCCTTGACACTACTGCTCCTGTCATAGATCCTCTTCCAAATGATGTTACATTTGAAGAAGACACAACTGGCCTAAACATCACCTGGCTTTGCACCGATGATCACCCAACGTGGTACAATATTACACTTAATGGTACAATTGTCAAAGAAGGAGTCTGGGATGGTTCTGCAATAATAATTTCTCTTGGTGAGCCGGATATTCCATGGCAGTTCCTTGGAATAGCATTTATCTATGCCTATGGCACGCATAACTTCACCATTACAGTCTACGATCAGATAGGGAATTTCTTCAGTGACACAGTAATGGTTCATATCGTTGACACGGCAGCCCCAACGTTTTATGACCTACCAGAGGATTTCAGCTATCAGGTAGGCATACCAACTAATACAATTCAATGGCACGTAAATGGTTTAGATGAGAATAGCACGTGGGTTATTTATCAAGACGGAACTCAGATCGATTCCGGTGGGTATTTTGATAGCCCATATATAAACGTTGAAACTCTTCAGGCGTTGTCCATTGACACGTATAACTTTACGATCGTAGTAGTCGACAAAGCAGGTAACACTGTGAGTGACACCGTTATTGTAACTGTCCTCCCACCTTCAGAGTCATCATCTTCATCGTCCTCAGAGACGCCACCAACTTCTGAAGAAGAGAGTTCAACGAGTTCAGGGTTTACAATTCCAATTGTTCTAGGAGTCATAGGATTAATCTTTGCTAGACGAAAGTTTGGTAAAGGAAAAGAGTAATATTAGGATTTGTAGGTCAATTCTTCCCTGAAAGAAGAATTGGCCTCCCTTCTCCCTTTTTTCTATTTTTATTTAATTAAAAAAGACTAAAAATCAAATTTATACCGATTTAAATTCAGTTCCCGTTGCATAGTAAGGATATCTTCTTGAATACTCTTATTTAATGGAATGCCTTCTTTCGCTCTCTTTAGTTCCATTTCATACTCTTTTTCACCTGCGGTGTAAATCCTATCATGACCAGGGGCTTTTTTGGAATTACGGAGTGCTCTACAAATATTTCCTGCAATTTTCTTGAATGTTTCAATTTCAATAAAACTCTCAACATCTATTGCGATAAAGAAATGACCCAATTTATACCCTTTATCAATTGTTAAATCTTTCATGAACGGACCTCCCCATAATGCAGCTGAAAGGATTTCTACAGCGGCTGCATAGCCATAACCTTTATGTCCCGCGAGATCCTCACCAGCCCCGCCTAAAGGCAGAAGTGCGCCAGTTCCTTTAACCAAAGCATTCAGAATTTCAACACTATCTGTTGTTAATTGACCTTGATCATCAATCACCCAAGCGCCAGGTGTAGGAGTTTGAGTTCTTGAAAGAACTTCAATTTTACCTCGTTGGGTTATAGATGTGGCACAATCAATCAGAAAAGGAAAAGATTCATCTGTGGGTATACCAATTGTTAAAGGGTTTGTTCCCATCATGTTTTCTATGCCAAAAGTTGGTGCAATAGAAGGTCTTGCGTTTGTAACTGTAATTCCAATCATATTTTCTTTTGTAGCCATTAAAGAAAAATAACCAGCAATACCAAAATGGGTAGAATTACCCACACTAACTGCACCGGTTCCAAATTCCTTTGCTTTATTAATTGCCATCTCCATGGCTCGATAAGCTGCTACATGCCCCATTCCATGTCCCGCATCAAGTCTAGCGGTCGTGGGGGACTCTTTAATAACATTAATTTCAGTCTTAGCTGATTGAATATTCCCTTTAATCCGATCAAAATACATCTTTAATCGTTGAACTCCATGGCTTTCGATTCCTCTGAGATCAGAAGCGATTAAAACGTCTGCGATTATTTTTGCGTCCTCTTCAGGTGATCCCAACTTAAGAAATACATCTATCATAAATTCAGTTAACGTTTTACTATCAATATATACAGTATTTTGAGTCATTGAGTTGCACCTACTAAATCATGATTTGAGTTGTTTTTTTAGTAATTTTGTATCTGTCTTTTGTGTTTGTCTCTCGAAATAGAAAGATGAATCCTGAAAAGTATAAAACAACTTAAAACCGACTTTAAGAATGAATTCTTTTATGTAATCATCTGATACAAACAGAAATACGTCCATCTTTTTCTTGTATAACCAACGTGCAATATAATTCAACAAATAGGTAGCAAATCCTCGATTTCTAAATTCTGGTTGAGTTAATAAACTCGCTAGTCTTGCATTCTTTGTTTTCTGATTCACGTATGCAGAAACAACTGCCACGGGTTCTCCTTCTAAATATAACATGAAATTAACAAAATTAGTTCCACTAGTGATCTTTTCTTTAAGCATAAAAAATTTCTGAAGGTCTTCTCTGAACCAATTATTCAAATTGGAAGTCGATGATTTTACTAGCATTGTTCCTTCAGGATGGGAAAACTGTGGAGGAGGTGGATCAGTCCTAGAATAAATTAAAACATGCTTATTGATTCCTTTTTTATTCTTAACAAAGGCTTTCGATTGCAAGGTCTCTAGAAATGGATGATTTGTATCCGACTGATAGAACTGGATTCGTGGATTGATATTTCTTTGATTATAAAAGTCTAAAATTTCATCAATAATTTCTTGTGGTCTCTTGGATGGATCCAATATTAGAGCGTAATTCATTTCTTGGATTAGCTTGTCATAAAAAAGAATGCCCCAATCTTTTACAATTTTGTTTGTTTGAGAGCTAATCCATTCAATTTCGACTGCTAATATTTTATTGAATGACTCAATGTCGAGGTTTGACTTAGACATTCGTCTATCGAACCCATGTGATTATTTTTTATTTTTAGTTATATGCTCTGAATACGAATCCTTAATGAAATTAAGAAAGTCTTCTTCTGAAATCTCTTCAAAAATGTCTGAATCACCATGACGAACGACACGAGGGGATACCCAATTTAAAATTTCGTTCCCTACTTCTGTTACTTTTTTTAGAGAATCAAATTCGTCTACAACGAGAATAGCAACAAGGTTTTCTTGAACTACCTTAACTAAACGAATATTAGTTCCTGAAGTCCCTTGAAGTACAACATGCCCTATTCCTGCTACACTACTATCTAATTCAGAGGCAAAGGAGTCAATAGCACTTAGAAGGGGTGTAACAAGTTCTGGATTGTCTTCTGTACTCGAGAAATTAGCTCGAGTTAATGGTAATCCTGTTTTCGATTCGTAGATCCAAATATTATGTAAGTGTATTACCTGCAAGACGACTTGTTTTCCAGTTAAAGCCCCAACTAACCAATCAAATGATTCATAGAAGCTATCTCCGGATTTAGCGCTTACTAAGAAAATATTAATCCCCTTAAGATTTGCTTGCTTTTGAAGATAAAAGAGGTCAAATGTCTTCAGAATCTCATCCAATGTCCTAGCGGCGTCTAAATCTGACTTATTTGCCAAAATCATTAGAATACATTTACTTGGAATAGATTTCAATGCTTTTTTTAAGGAGTCATAAGATTCTGGGAATACCATAGGGTTAGATGCATCGACAACAAACACAACAGCTGCTGCATTCTGTACGTAGGATCCCCAGAGAGCATGAAATGCATCTTGTCCTCCTAAATCAAACGCCCGAAACTTTACTTTGCGGTAAGCAAACTCATCAACATTTAGGCCCATTGTTCTTGTTGTGGTGCCCATGAATTCTCCTTGAATTAAGCGATTTAAGATCGTTGTTTTACCCGCATTTCCTAATCCAATAAATACCACTGAACCCTCAGTTAATTCCCTTTCAGCTTTGCTAAAGAGGCGTTTCAGGAATCCCATTCTCTTCAGATCCTTTGGAAATGAGTAGTAAAAGAATTAGTAATGACAAATTACTTTTATTCATTATAGTCTATATAATATTGTATTATCTGTGAAATAGATTCTTTACTGAAGATTCTAGTTAAAATTTTTCCT
>JAEOTI010000691.1 GCA_016839955.1 Candidatus Hodarchaeota archaeon
TACCCCCGTGAGCCGCACTCATGCCTTTAAGCGTGTGTTAACTTTCTTCTCTCCTTCCATCCGTGATCTTCGCGTAAAAACGATTGTTTTTTAAAGGAGGTTTAGCCAAGATTTTAAAAATTACTCATAATAGCATAGTAGAGATTTTTTATATGATTTTTTCCAAAAATTATAGAAAGTTTTTTTCATAGAAAAAGTAGAGGTGTTTAAATTTAAAATCTTTTCCTTAAATGTCAGATTTTCCAAATTCCTTAAATCTAATCCGAGATTTTCCCAAAAAATCCCAAAAAATCAATCGAAAGTAGTAGATTTCTTGGATAAGCTCCCATGCCAGTTCTTTTATTGATAATAGATTCCTCTTAATCTAAGAAGGATTAAAACTTCATTTATAGGCTGGATTTGAATTCGATTAATTTTGATTGTAATCGTGTTGCGAAAATTTCTCCAGATTTTACCAATTCATCAATAATATAAATAAAATTACGCAAAATCTCTTGGTTAGTTTTAATTTGATCTTTATACTTAATCCATGAATCAGAAAGAAGATTTGCAAGGTTAGAAGAGCTTTTACTCTTTTTTAGGAAGTTTTGGACATTATCTGTTTTCCTCATGATTTTATATATCCAATTTATTCCATACTCTGGCATTAATGAAAAACCAATAGATCTTAAGAATTGTATAAGATAAGGGAAACATTTGTGATTAATCCCAGCGATGTTACACCATTGATCTATCTGGTTTGTAAAATTTTCAATGACATCCCACGAATCAACTTTCCAACTGGAAATCCTGTCTACAAATACAAGAAGCCCTGAAATGGTTTCTAACTCGTCGCTGACGTAATGAGAATCTTTTATCATTATGAATTTATTTGAAGATAATAAAATATCGCTTAAATATTTCCACAGATCAATAAATCGTGTTTCATGGATAGGAGCTGAGCCAACAAGCAATAAACCTCTTAGAAAACCCTCCATAATCGCAGGACATTCTTCCCAATAATGCAAAATAGGTTCAATTAATAATGAGACGATTTCTTCATCCAAAATTCTAAGAACGGCGTTCGATAAGACTCTAAAGAAAATTAGATTCCAATTATTAAAAGACCATTCATTAGTCCTAAAATCTTTTTGTTGATGAGCAATAAATGCCTGAACAGTAAAATTAAGAAGATCTTCTAAGAGATCAATGCCCTTAATTATGAAATAATCAATTTCACTATAAGTGAGGACTGATGCAAGTATTGGAAAAAGTGATTGGGTAATAATGTTAAACTCACTTTTTTGAATATTATTAAATTGCATTCTATAAGGATGAATATAGCTTATAACTTTAGCTTTTAGACGTTCAATGGTAAAAATACCATTATTCACTATTTTTTTGACTAGTCTTTGCTTTTTTTTCGGATAATTATACCTATAATGAATAATTCTATATTGTGCTAAATAAATCGTTAAATTTATGCATCTCCAAATTATTTTTTGGTTTGATGGCCATAATACTTTAAGACCACTAAAAAGATACATTCTTATCTCTTGGTTTCTGTGCGTAACTAAATTCATAATCTCTTTTTGAATCATTTTATCTTTTGAATTCAGTAATAAAAGACTTGGCAATCCAATAGCAGCAGATCGTCTATAACCCATTGGAAATTTTGCTACTTCATCAATTACTCGCTTAGGTGGTTCTGGACGAGTTGCAGCAATAATTAATTGTTTCCTACACCAATCAAAATAATTATTCTCTTTTAACCATTCGAACCTATGAAGTATTAAAGCAGAAATAAAAGCTGAAATTGCATTTGCTTTTTCTACAACATCATCTAGATTATTCATAGGACAATATGAGGGAATGTCTCTCTCCACAAGTATTTTTGTAAATTTCAAAGCATCATCAAGGGAGAATGTATTTCCTATCTTTCCTTGATCTCTAAATTGAATTGCCCACGCTAGAAATGCTTGAACTTTAGATTTTTCTTCAAAATACTTCCATTTTTCATGATCATCTAATTCTGAAGGAATTTTAAACTGAATTAGTTTTTCTCGGTCAATCTCAGTATCAATAATTTCATAGTTTTCAAGTTCAGCCATTGCAGCCCAAATCGCACATGCTTCAATTCTATCTTGAAAAATAGCTTTATTTTCTATTTCTTCCTTGAAATAAAAAGGTGGGTTGTCTGGAAAAGCCCTTAATGCGTTTTGAAAATGTGAACGAGTATTATCAGACCCTTGAAATAGAATAAAAGTTGCAAGATCTTTTAAAGTCAACTTCCGATGAGGTTGTCTTGCCATTTTTTTAAGAATTCGGTTTGAACTTTCGTCTTTCCTAAATGAAAATACATTTACAAAACTTTCAGCAGATTGATCTTGAACCATCCTATAAATATCCATTAACCAAAATACAGGATTTACAATTATTGGAATGATCGCGTCTATTGAAATTTTATAATTAGCTAAAGCTACTGATGTACATACACCTACAACAGCCGCGGAAATTGTACTTTGTAAAATTCTTTCGAAGAATTCAGAAAGATTGTCTACTTCTTTGACGTGATCGTTCATCCAATATTCAAGAGCCATTAAAGCTGATGTTACAGAGCTTGGTGCTGTCGTTGGATATCTAAACCATTGAAAGACACGATCATCTCCCCATATTTTAATCGATTTATCGCTCAATTTAATAATTTGAGGAATGGGAGTTTTTTTCATTTCCTTTTCTTCACAGAGTTTCCAGCATTCAGTTGCATGATTTATTATTCGATTAATCAAATCTAATCCTTTATCAGTTTCAATTCTTAATAATGCTAAAAAAGGCCCATTAAAATAAGTTGGTGGAGACCATGAGGTAAATTTCAGTCCCATATTTATGCAAAGATTATGAATACTTATTAATTCTAATTCAGTTATACCTTCGCATAGAATTTTTTCGAAAATGATAACTGCTGTTTCAGGAAGATTTTTACAAATTGGGGCCCAACCTTCTGGTTCTAGAAGCAATTCTTCAAAGTCATAATATCCAGACTCAAGATTCCGGGTAGCTTTTTCCCTAATAAATGTATCTACTTCTTTTGAAGAGCAATCAGCACCCCATAGAACTGATATAAGAAGATTTTTCCTGATGATTTTCTTTTCTTCATACTCAAGAGATATTTCTTTTTCTTTTTCAAGATCGTACTTTAGAAATCTTGAAATCAATAAATCAAGACATAAGGAGGTTATTTCATTTCTAAAAAGAACATTACCCCCTGTATTAATCATCCACTTTTTCATAATAAATGTTAGTTCAAATAGAGCTTTATCGCTCAGGTTTGTAATGTTGCTTAAACTAAATCTAATAACTGGAATCCATTGATTCCAGATAGGAATACTCCAGTGAACTAAATAGCGTTCAAGCTCTTCCTCAGGTAAATCACTGAAAATTACATACATTTCTGGATTAGGTTGAATACAAGCAGTCCTTAAAAGTTTTAAAAATTCAATATAAAGAGTTCCATTCTCATTCAAAAGGATCTCTTTTATCTTTGGTAAAATGTCTTCTATAATTGGTGAGAATAATGGAGAACTTAAGACTGTTTGAAACCATCTTGGCGATATAACTTTATCAACCATAGAATTACCTGTTTCAATGAGTAAATTGCGCCATTCCTCAGGAACATTCTCAACTTCCAATAAAAGTGATGAAAAGAGTCGAAATGGTCTGACCAAACGAAGAGATTCTCCAGTTTGTTTTAAAAAAGCAATTAAACTTTTTCTTCTTTGTTTAAGTATGTGAGCTAACGCCCAATCTTCATATACATCATGTACAAATTCATAAGAACCATTTTGCTCTCGTATAATTCTATCAGAAATTAGACCGTTAACTACTTCAAATTTCGAACTATTAATTTCTAGATCAGAAATTCCTTCAGTAATCTTATACATTGCTAAATCAATTATAAATTGCTCTCGTGCGTCAGGTTTTCCTTTACCCCTTATATTCATCTCCCCAAGACGGATTAATTGGTTCCAACCCCATTTATAAAGCCATGAATGTGTATATTTTGCAGGAATTTCTTCAGAAGGTAAACTAATATTTGGTAAAGTAAGAATATCGAGAACTAAAGGATAAGCTATAATCGTATATAGATTTGGGTCGCTTAGGACGTCTTTGAATTCAGGAAAATAGGTTTCCACTAATTTAAGTTCATCAATAGTAAATTTGTTTACATTAAACCTTACAATTGGTTTTACTTCAAAATATTCTTTAATATCTAAATGTAACAAAGCTCTGCTGGTCTCTAATGACCTACAAGTGCATATAATTTTCCAGCAGTGATCTTTAATCCCATTATTCTTAAGATAGGATTGATTAAATTTAGTTGTCGCCCTAAGTATATCATTGAGAACCTTTTTCCTGTTTTCCTCTATTAGGATTCTATCTAATCCATCTATAAACAAACATCTTATTGGTGCACTTGCAATTGCAGAGAGAATAGACGTGAAATCATTTTTGACATTCAGATCAAGTAAAAAACTATTAAACGATGTTCCCGATAATCTATCAACAGAGAAGACAATTATTCTCCCATTTGATCTAACCCTATTGGCAAATAACTTGAGAATGACTGATTTTCCCACCATAGGCTCGCCATTTATTATTATAAACTCATTCTCCTTTATCAACTCATCCAATTCTTTAAGAATCTCATTTCTGGGAATTTTTAGTT
Organism: Candidatus Hodarchaeota archaeon; assembly: GCA_016839955.1. Next base: position 4,706 of record JAEOTI010000691.1, read on the forward strand.
TTCCACCAATAGTGTCCTGTATCGATTCTAGAATTGTTTCAGTATGAGTATTAATACGAGCAATATCAATGTCAAAGGTCGGTTGATCTTTGAGATTAAATATTCCCGAAATATTTGATCTAAGAATTCTGTAATCAATTATCCCTGCAGAACGACTATAATCAGCTACAATAGAGGTTAGGCTATTGAATAACATTAAAGCTTGCTGTTCATTCCTATCTTTCAGTACATCAAGCAATCGGTTCCAACAGTGAACAGTGTCTCTAGATCCAGAGGTTTCTAAATCGAAATGGATCACAACAAAAGATCTAAGAAAACTCCATAGCTCCTTATCAGAAATCTCCTCTCCTTTGGATTCACTTAATTTAATCTTAAAAACTTGTAAGAATTTACGAACTTCCTCTGCAAATAGTTTTGGTGTCGATACTTTTTTTACGAAGTCATTTGGATCTTTTGATGTTCTTGCTATTTCTAATAACTGCTGAAGATGCGTTGCTACTGAAATTGGATATATTCCAAGCCCTACTCCTATTTTATCCAACTTTGGATTGAATTCCCCGCTTATAGAACCAATAAAAGTATCCCAACAGTCTTTCATTACTCTAGCAAATAGATCATTAGATTTTGCTTCCGAAAATATAAGTCGACGCTTTACTTGTAACATTAATCGCCTTTCTACACCATTTGATTCATTTATAACTATAATATCATCTAGAAGGTAACCCGCATAGCGTTGTTGAAATTTTACTTCCTTAATTATTCCCTGTTCTAGACCTCTTGGTACATCTCCTGCTAAAAGTGCAACAAGATAATATGTACCAACTAGTTGTTCGAATCTCGTTCCTCCTCCTCCTGTAGAATAAGGGTTTGCTATTTCTGCCGTGTCTCTGCACCCAAAATCAATTAATTATTGTTAATACATACAATCAATTTGATTAATTGAGTATTATAATATCTTCGCATAATATGTATAATTTTTCATTTTAAAATGAGAGAACGTGTTTACACAGTTTATTCGCTTTGTAACAGCATGTGATCAGTCTTTTCCACATTACAGAAAATAAAAAATTTCATGCATATTGTCTCATTCTTTGTTAAATATGATTTAGTGAGTTTTGCAATCTATTTTTATTGTTTTCAAATGATTACATTAATAATTCCTGACTCTGTAAGATTTCGTAAATAAATAGGATTATTTTCATTTCTTTCCGTAAATGGTATTTGAATATAACCAAGCATTCCTAAGACAATATTCATAGAAAACTGTGGGTGATCTTTAGCTATTTGGTAAATTAAACCTGCACTAATCCCTCCGATCAGTCCCCAAAATATCTTTTCAAGAAGATTACTTTCATTGTAGAGAGTTTTGATTCTGGGTAAGATAAATATTCTTAACCAATCACTAAAACTATCGATATTCTGTCCTAAAATCGAAGTTTTATTAGGGGAGGGCAAAGGAATATTTGTACCCACTCCAAAAGCCCATATCACGTAAAAAAACGTCAGTGGACTATATGTGAATAAAAGCTGTGGGTAATTAAAGTCCGAGTCAAGTTTTTTTGACCAAATGGGAAAGGGTTCAAAGTCTGGATCACTTGGTTCTTGTCTCATGTTTTGATCAAACCATTTGAAGAATGTCTTTGGTACATCCTTTCTTACAGGATGCGTATGATATAAAAAAGGGATTTTTTGAAATGGATCTTCAAGGTATCTCTCTAATTCTTTATTGAATCGATCTTCTCGTGGGTAATAGCTTTTTGATGGAGTATTCGAGATATTTGCAATTGGTACTACTTTTTGGGCTACATACCTCCGCTCTTGAAGTAAAGTCTGGCAAATTATTAATCCTCCCCTTTCTTTTCTATCATTATAGTGATGTGTGTATAACTTAGTTAGAATTCTTGAAGGTAGAATTATTTGGTAAGGTAGTTTTAATTGGTAAATTCCATCTACATTTTCAAATAAATTAATTTAAACCACCTACCTACCCTATAACTTCTTTGAGTCCGAATATTATTTCAATATTTACTTCTCTAACACCACATTTATTATTCAGACATAAATAATATTCATGCTCTATTTCCTCCCCGTCTTCCTCAAATCCTGCTCCACCTTTTACATGCAATTCAATTCCACATCTAGGACACTTCACAATAAACCACCCTTTCATGCATGATTATCCTAAATCTTCTCTGGAAATATACCTAGTTCATTATACAAGAAAATTAAAGATTGCCACACTAGATTTGAATCATTCTCCGAAGCATGTTCAGGGTTACCATGTGCACATATATTTCTTAGATAACGAATTATTTCTTTAACATTCTCAATGACTTTTCCTTTTAAGGAAATTTGTTTAGATTTGGAACGAAAAATTGAGTATAACTTTGATATTCCCCATTTATTATCAAAATTGATAGAATCCATTTTCAACTTTTCTTTTAACAGATATTCTGTGATTTTCCCACACATAATCACCGAAGAATCAAAAAAACCTAAGAAGTGTAATTTTCTAGCCTCTATAATTGACTCCTTCAAATTTGGTACAATATTCTTCTGTTCAAGGTTTCTAATTTCTATTAAGGTGTTATTCTTTTGTAGGTCTCTGATTGCTCTAATAATCAAATAATCTCCACGAAAAACGTTTTTATACCACTTAAAGATTTTTGATTTTTGTTTTGGACTCAAGTCTGTTCTATCACGGACTGTTCCTACAGTTTTTAGAAGCTTGAATTCGTGTTTCCTTTTCTTCATGTCTTTTAAACGAGGTATCAAGTTTTCGTCGATTAAAGAAGTCCATACAAAAATGCTTGTTAGTATCTTCTCATTCTCATTAAGCCAATCTACATATTCTTGATATACTTCTGAATTATATGATAATTTGGACATATCCTTCCCTCTATAACTATTGATTTAATTTAAATTAAAGCAGGGGAAGATTCCTCAAAAACCTTCTAATAAATAATATAACTTAAGGTTTTTTGAAAAAACTTATAAATGTTTAGGTTTTTCTAAAAAAACAGAAAAATGCACTACGTTATTAATATTTCATTTGAAGATGAAAAAGAGATCAAGATCTTAATTGAGAAAGGTGTAGTAATTAGTATTGAACATTTCATAGAAGTTGCCATAAGGAACCAATTAGTATTAGAAGGCGAAAGCATTAACCTCAGGACTTCATTTCCCAAAAAGCCAAAGCGAAGGACCCAAAAAAGGTTGAAAAGAAGTACAGTAGAAAGAAAATACAATCTTGACGATTATATAAAACGAGAGAATCTTTCAATAACGACTGTTCAGAATATAAGTTCAACAGGATTTCAAAATTCTCTTTTATGGGGACAGGTTTATCGAATCTTTCCTTTGAAATTTAATATGAGAATTCTCGCTAATATTCTCAATGGGAAAGAAGATTATATTGAGTTAATAGTGGCAAAAGACATACTATCGGATTTAGCATTCCAAATTGGGGAGAATATGCGAAATATAGATATAAAAAAGTCCAAAAAAAGGAGTAAGAAATTAGCTACAGGATTTCCAACAGATATATACGGGAAAATAGCAAGGAGTAAGGAGAGATATATGAATCATTACGTAGGGTATCTCAAAGGCAGGTCAAAAGTCGAAGGGTCGTTAGCTCAGCTAGGATTCGTTGATATTAAAGCAAACGAAAAAAATGGACTTATTGGAATAACTGAAATGGGTTTAAAATTTGCCCTAGCTGAAAATCCAATCCTCGATAATCAAAACTATAAAAACTCTCTTTCATCAAAGGAAATTTCTCAATTATTGTTTAGTATCAAGAAAAACCTTCCCTTTGAGAAAGAACACATCATACATTACATGTCTGCGATTGAAAGCGGTAAGAATCAAAGAGAAACTCTTAATGAAGAACTGAAAGAGTTTTATTCTACTCTTCCAGAAGGAGTTGTGAAATGGAATTCTCCAAGAGTTATAAATACGATGAGAACAGGAATTACCAGTAGGTTAATCGAGTTGGGATTGATTGATGTTCAATATGTAGAACAAAGAGCAATATACATGGTAAAGAAATCCAATTGGCGAGAAGATTTGAATTAACAATGTGAGTGGGAAGATGAACGGAGAAAAGATAGCAAAAAAAGGAAAATTGATTATATCCCCACGTGTCGCAAAGAGAATGTCTCGTGCTTCTATTAGAGGGAATCTCATTCGTGCTTTAGTTGAACTTATCACAAACTCCGATGATAGTTATAGAAGGCTAGAAGAAAAGGGACTGCAAACAAATGGCTCAATTTTAATAAAAATTAATAAAAAAAGAAGATTAATAACAGTTACTGATAAGGCTGAAGGAATGAATGATGAAACAATGGTAAAGCGTGCAGTTATGGTCTATGGAGAGAGTAGTAGTGGTTTTGAGCAAGGTAGAGATGTTAGAGGGTATTTTGGACTTGGATTAAAGGATGCAATTCTTGCAATAGGATTTGGTAGAGTTATATCAATCAAAGATGGGACTAAATACGAATGTACGTTAGATAATAATCAAAACTTTGAATTAATAGAACCAAGAGGAATTTTACTAGAAGAAAGGAAAAAACTAAGAATTCCCAAAAATGGAACATGTGTTACGATTAGGGTAGAAAAGCAAATTACTTTCACTAGATTTGAAAATATGGTTCGTGCGCTAAAGAAATATTATAGTCTTCGAGATATAATGTCGAACAATAGGCGAACGGTATTGATTTCAAATACTTCAGGTGAAAAGCAACATCTAAAGTATTTTTATCCAAAGGGAGAGTTAATAGAAGAGAAAAAATTTACTATTTCTGGATATGATAATGCCATCTTTAGTTTGAAAGTATTCAGAGCTACAGAGGAATTAAGTGGCAAAGACGATAGACCAGAGCAACGTGATGGTGGTATTCTCATAAGAAGCGCACGTGCTATCCATGAGATTACTTTATTTAAATTTGAGGGAAATATCTATGCCTCCAAATTGTATGGTTTTGTAGATTGCCCTTATATTGACAAGCTTATGGAGGAGGGAGAACAGGTTATATCTGATAAACGTGACGGCCTAGCTTGGCACCATCCCTTTTGTAGAGCATTGAAACGTGCTATAGAAAGCGAACTTCAAAAAGTAGTAGAACTAGAAAAGAAAAAACATAAAAAAATGAAAGAAAGATTAGAATCAAAGGAAATAAAACTCAGATTCAATCGTTTAACAGTCCTGCTCAACTCTATTGCTGAAAATGAGATAGGAAAAGTAAAACAGGGTGCAGATATTGAAAAAAGGGCTGAAATGACTCTTGATGAACTCAAACCTGATTTTGATTTTTCAAGAGCTAGATATTATGCAGTTGCAGGAGAACCTAAGGATTTAATCCTTTTAGCAAGAGTACCAAATGTTATTCCTTTTGGCCAAGAAATAGTCTTAAATTCTAATTCAAGCCATGTTATCCTATTAAAAGATCGAATCACTATAAAAGGAAAACATAGAAAAAGCCACATTCATCGTATACGCATTCCAGTTGAAGGTAATCAAGTTGGAGCAGAAGGGAAAATTGAAGCCCAAGTTGGGGAGTTATCTGCTAGTACTTTTGTCAGAATAATTTCAAAACCTCAAAAAGAACCTTCAATAGATAAATCACAGAAATCCAGTCCCCCAAAAGGAGGAGCACTTATTGGCGGAATTGAGTATGATCCCACCCTCCCAGCTACCCAGAGAGTCCTATATGATACCGATAGTGGTATTATAAGAATTGCTACAAAATCGCCCTCAGTAAGACTTTATCTTGGACCAAAGGGTGAAGGACAGGAGGAACCTCATTGTCAAGTTCTCACTGCAGAATTGGTAATTAGTGAATTTTGTAGACGTTTAGCGACAGAAGGTGTGAAGAACGGACGTTTTGTGGCACTCGGACCTCCAGAGGAAGCAATAAATTTTCATACAAACCAATTACTTAATAAATATGCATTAATCATCCATAAAGCACTTGTTTCTCCAGAGGTACATGAACAGAAGATCCAAAGGAAAAGGATAATTCTTTTTGAGAATGATAGTGATTAACCATGAAAAACAAGTGGAAACAGTTTCCACCAGAAAAATATCAAAATCTAGCATTCGAAAAGCTCATTCTATATTCTGTATATAAATTACAGACTGATTTAGAAGTTGTCAGAACAGAAGACTTAACTGCTTGCTCCTTTTCTTTCTTTCCTCTTAAGTTTCATCTTAAAGGATACAGTAATTGGCCTGATTCATTTCTAGTTCATTCATACTGGAGAAGCTGCAAGAGAAGGGGTTTATTAGTAGGAAGCGGAAAGAATGGTTTAGTACTTACTGAAAAGGGAATAAGTATTGTAGAACAAGTCTTTCCTTTACTTGAATCTAAATCAGAAGAAAATTTTGAGCAATTAAAGAATTTAAAATTAAATCGGAGGACAAAAAGCAAGAAACTCGTAGAAAGAATGATAAATCTCCCCGTTTATAGTAGATATCAGCTCAATCCAAAATCTTTTTCCCTTACTGAAAATGAACTTCGAGAGATCCTTTTTGCTACAATGGATGCTAACTATGAACTTCTTAAAAGGAATCTTAATGAGATGCGTACTCATACCGCGACAATATCCATTCCAGAAGTAGATAAATTTCTGAATATTCTGGAAAAGAAACTTACTTCATTCATTAAAGATAATAAAGAACAGGAGAAATGAAATGTGCCTGAGCTTGAAGAAAAATTACTTGAACTCGCAATTAATGGAAAAGACTGGGAAAAATGGTCAACAGAATTACGAGGTGTATTCTTAGTTCGACCCCCAACTAGAAAAAATCAAGAACCTTCCCTTATTGTTGCAATTAATCCAGTTGATGAATCAGGAAGCCCAAAAAAGAAGAAAAACTATTTCATTAGGAATAAAAAAGAACTCATTGAACTCAGAGAATTAATGAACGATCAACGGTTAGAAAAACTTTTAGATACATTAGAAGAGGTTTTTCCATCAGGAAAAAAAGAAACATCACCTAGTGAAGTAATTAAGATTTGATGTGATGCTAAAAATAGTTGAAATTCTGGTGTATTCCGTTTTCTTACGTAATTCAAGGAAAATAAGGTAAGAAGTAAATTCAAAATATGTTTGTTCTTGTTTTTTGCTTCCCTGCTTTAGATTCTGTTTTACTGCTTGGTTTATCCACTTCTTTCATGATGAAATGGTGGAATCTCTTCTTAAGCCTATCATTTTTTTCTTTTCTTAATTGCTCATTGACTTTTTTCCAAAATTTATATTTTTCTTCCTTTTCAAACCATCTGTCCCATCCCTTCTCGATTATTAGAACCAAATCTTCTTTGGAATTAGCTGAAAAAAACACATCTTCGATTAAAGTCTTTAATTCTTCTAGATAAGAATATTCCAAATTCCTGTAATGATTAAAATAAATTTCATTCAATATACCGAAAGCTCCTTTTTTCACCTCATCATTTCGATATTCATTGTAAATTCTTTTTACAAGTCTATATCGAATTAAATACTGTTTTTCATCATTAGGAGAAAAGATTTCAATTTTTTCATGGAAAAAAGGCATCTTATTCTGTGAATCAATATTTAATAAATGTTTATGAGTAAAATCTTTGAAAATAAACAACATCCTCGACATAATTGAAGGATCCCAAGTTTCCATATGGTTTGCTGTCTTTGAGAGAAATTCATCAAAGAAATTACTTAATAATTGGTATGTTTTTGATTCATATGATAGAGTTGGGTCTTTACAATAATAACCAATTCCCTTTACAAACTCTAATCGATCCATTTTGGAAAGTCCGTTATTCTTTAACGAAACAAATGCCATTTTCAACCAATCAGCTGATCTAGTTCCCTTTTCTTTTTCATTTTGATATTTTAGGTATTCATCAATTCTTCCTATAGGGACGACTCCACACATAGTTACAGCATCAAGAAACTGATACGGAAAGTAATATTTGTATATTGCTCCTCCCTTCCCCGGATCCAGTGCTAAGCGTTCAATTCTTCCCTGCTTTTTTAATTCACTCAAATCCTTACCTACACTTTTTTTTTCTCTTCCAAAAATTTCTATTAAATCTCTTTCACTCATGGGACCTTTTTCTCTAAACTGTTCTAAAATTTCATTTTTCAATTTTTACACCATGTTTTTGATCATAGTAACTTTGTTCCAGTATTTAGATTAATTTAATTCCAAAGTATAAACCCTAAAAAATTCTTTAAATATGTGATGTAATATAATTACTGGGTAACTTACTCCAAAACAGTTGTTAAGTGGTTATTAGGAACATATATCTGGTTGTATATTGATTTAACAGGTAATTGACATGGTTACTACCAAAGAAAAAGAGAAAAATAACCCTGAAAATGAAAAAACTTCCATAAAAAAGAATACACAAAAGTCTGAAGAGTTAATAAGCAACAATCCCGCCAATGAGCTCAAAGCTATTTTCAATCCATCAACTGAATTACCAATCAAATGTCTTTTAGAAGGAAAACGGTCATTCATTGAAGATCGAAAATGGGCTGGCCTACGGGCAGCTGAAATTGTCGAAAAAAAGTATGGTGGCTATGATAATGTTAACAATGAGCAACTGAGCCAATCATTCAAACAAGCTTGGGAGGAACAAGTTGCTTTTTGTAAAGCTGCGTTTCGGGTGAATAAAGCTCTTTCTGAGGATGCAGTAAATCCTGAACAGAATAAATCAGAAATTTAGACTTAAAATATATCTTTTTTTTTAATTTTAAAAATAGGATGTTCCTGAGATGTCAAAAAAGAAACAGGAAATATTTAAGCTGAGTTTCATTGCGAAAGTGTCATCTAACAAGAGAATATGCATTCCCGCTAGGATCTATGATGTTAAAGATGGGGATACTGTTCTAGTAACGATTGAATCCGTAGGAGAGGAAGTTTGTGAATAATAAGGATTTTCCTCCTAAGAATAAAGTAGCAATTCTACTCCTAAATGATTTCATTCGCACACAGATAAAGGTTAACGAGCTCATACGGACGGATCTTACAACTTTAAAGACCCAATTTAGTGATTTAAAGATCCAATTAGAAGAGTTGCAAAAGAATACCCAACACTCCCAGTAGGAGGAGGAAATTATTGACAACTCGAAAATTTTGTGGAGAAGTAATTTTATGGACGATTCACAACGGAAAAAATGGTCCTCTGGATGGTTCTAATAATAAACTAATATCTAATATATTAATGGTTAATGGTTATATTCTTTTTATTTCAGTCATTTTGTGTGTTGGAGTAAATTCGGTTCATAATATCTTTGAGGAATTTCTAGATTCCCAACGAACGAATTTTCTTTATGATTCATGTTGGAAAATCATGATTCTCTATTGTATCGATTTCTTATTTTAAATAAGGGTATTTTCTATTGGAGTGAACCTAATAATTGTTTGAGTATAAAGATTCAAAAAGGATCCGCAACATTACAAGGAAAACTTCTGGAGAACTTACACCATTACATACGAAATTTGAAGATATCTTACTACTTGTGACGAGTTTTGTCAATACCTATTTAGGGCTTTCAAAGGCTCTTAACGTACCATACCGGACAATAAAGGATCGTGTTGACTTTTTAGTCCAAAGGGAATTGCTTATTAGAGGAAAGGGTAAAAGGAACATTCCTTTTTACCTTACTAAAACAGGAAATATGTATATAAAGATCTATCTTTCTCATGTTGCGGATTCTTTCAAGCTGGGTGTAACGCTCACCCCTTCACAGTGTGGTAAAAATCATCCTTCTTTTCTTAAAAATAGACATTTGGTCAGAGAAACCAATGTTGCGGATTTTCAATCCCTTGAAAAATCTGTTCTAATTTCGAGACGGGGGCATAAGATTACTCCAAAAACCCCGAAAATAGATAAATTTCCATTCAACAATTTGCGTTTTCGTGAATACTGTGAAGAAATACTGACAAGCTTACCCGCAGATTATCCCCAAGATCCAATTTTATTAATTCGTGCTCATTGGATTACCTATAAATTTCCTATTCTTCAACAAGATAAGCGTTATGAACGCATGACCCTTTTTGGAGAGAATGAAAGAGGGCCTCTTGACCTTCAAACTTGGACATGTGTTCCTATGAAAAATTGGTATAAATATCAAGGAACCTTATTTTATTTGAAGATTCCCTTTAAATGTATATTTACAACTAAAAACGTAGTCATTCAATTTCAGACAATATTTACCAATGAACCTTTAGAATCAGCTGGTCGAATACTTAAATACATTTATTTTGCTAAGAAAACGATCGAGGATTATTTTTCAACAAATAAAACCAAGTTCTTTTTAGGAAATATCAATCCTGATTTTGTTGCTTTCTGTATATTACAGCACTATGGTATTCTACTCCATCCTTTAGCTTTTATCTGTGATGCTTTAGGTATAACAATCGAGGATACAAAAGGACGTCTCCGAATTGACGCTTCTAAAGGCACTCCAGAATTGGAAACAATCCATTCATGGTTTGCTTTAGATGATATTGATTTTCTTTTCAATGATATTGTATTTCAAGTTAAAAATCATTTTGGAGTCCAAGAGGCATATCAAGAAATACAAATCATGAAAGAGGAAACAGCCAATCTCCAATCACATTGTATTAAAGCTGAAAACCAATATTTAGTCTTAGCAGATCAAATCACATTAACTAACAAGCGTATTAACACATATGAAAGTGAAATTATTATTGTTGAGAAATATCTCGCTCAACTAGCTCAATTACTACATGAAGAAGCTTATTCAAGGATAAGTCAAATTGAGAGTTTAGAGGATAGAGCTTCTTCCATTGAAAGAACCCTTGAATCTTATCATTTCAAGAAACGCTCAAAAATAGAGCATGCAATTATCAATTTTCTGAGAAAAAATCACTATAGGCGATATACTCGGAAGGAGTTGTCCCAAAAATTAGATCAGAAATTAGGATCAGTTAGTCCTACCATTAGTAAATTGGTCAAAATGGGAGTTATTTTGGAGGATAAAGAGGATAATAAAGCAGGGAGATATTTTATTAATTCCTCTTATTTGAATCAAATGAAATCTAATTCGGTGATTAACAATATCAAATAAGACCAGAACTTAACTTCTGATTGTATGACCTAACTTTAAAACGAAAGAATAGCGATCTAGTTGACATCATCTTGGAGTGAGGTGAACCTTCTGACAACAGTTGCTTGGATGAAGTTACATGTGAATTATACTAATTAAAGATCGTTTGTAATGAAGCTTTTAGTCATTAGTTGATTGAGTTTATATGAGATCTTTATTGTAATTCACTTAAGAAAAAATTCTCTCATCTCACTTGATCAAATTTCTATTGAAAAACGTTTTATTAATTTAGAGTCAAATTCAGTATTATTATTAACTCCTAGTGAGCCTTTCTCACCTTTGTGTTTGATTGATGACTGCAATGTCATTTGGTGGAATACAGAAAGAGTATATAGTATTGTCTCTCCTACTCAAACAATATTTTGTAATGATTCGACCTTTTTATTCAATCTTTATATTGTCTTCTCGCAATTTATAATAACAAATCCTATTGAGATAAATTCACATTCTTAAATCATTATTTTGCATGTTTTAAGGATTTATTTGACATTCATTTTAATTTAAAGGTTCAAGAACAGGAAGATCAAAAGAATGGATTTTTGATATTTAAAAATTCTTTACAAGATTATATCTTTCTTATCATTGAAAATAATTGATAAAAATGTTTTAATTAGTTTAAAATTGGCTGTAAATTTATTATACTAATAATAAAACTTAAAAATGCTGAATATATTATATCATTCATCAAAATTAAATTTACATAAATTTTTATTCTTTTACACTACTCCAAACATAATAAGCAATTGTGGATTAATAGATCTATTTCAATTAAAAATGTTCAGAAACTTAAATAAATTTCAATTAAAGGAGAAACTGATTTATATTTCCGAAATAAATAAATATATGTTTGATATCTAATAAGTCAGAGAGTTTAAGAACTCTTGTAAAGAAAATACGAAAGGTGATAAAAATATGACAAGAAAATCAAACGACCAAAGGTCAGATGTCAAGAATCCAAATAATCCTGAGTTTAAAGAAGCTCAGAATAATCGTACCAATCAATTAAACCCCAATAATCCCGCGTTTCATTCCTCGAGAAGAAAAAAATGATATTCTTCTCTTTTTTTCTTTATACTGATGGGTTGATAATAAATGAAATTAACTGAACGCACTTATTGGCCTGCTTTACAGTATGATTTTCTTCGGATATTGAACAGTATTTTAAGCACAGAAGGAGCAATTCTAAAAGGGGATTTAGAATCACGACTTGAGGTTCAATATCTTTTAAGAAAATATATGGGGGATATTGTTGAAACTAGCAAAAAAACCCGTGTGAGTGATATAATAAAAGGATTAACAATAAGAGGTCGAGCAGGACCTTCTTTACTTCTTTATGAGAAAACTGGGAACAAAAACCAAAAGATTATCAGAGAAATTTCTACAGAAGGCAAATCAATATTAGATAATGATGAGAAAAAGCATCTATCAAAGAAATTGAATGAGCATTATTTCTATCGTGAACTTTTGCATGTAAAAGAGAGATTAACTGATAATAATTTCCTTAAGGATTATAAAAACCAGACATCCTTGATACTCTCTCAAATTGATCAGTCACTACTTGCTTATTACGAATCCTATCCAGCTTATTATGATGAATATAACATTAATTTCTTTAAACAACTAACAATAGAAGAACTAGAACCATTGGTATTGGAATTACCTATTCCAACACTATCACGACTTTGTTATATCTTATACCAACAAAAAAATCTATCTTTAAATCATTTCTTAGAAGTAATAATCAAGAATAACAAAGAAAAATGGACTGAAAGTGAATTTGACAATCTCTTTGAATTATATCTTTTACATTTTCTTATAAACGAAGATAAAAGAGATGAGATAGTAGAGTTATTTCAAGCAATAAAGGAATCTCAGAAATTATTTTATATAGCAAAATCCTTAAAATTTTTAAATCAATTTAGTAAAAGAGCTACAGAAGAATTTCTTGTATTAGTCCCCCCAAACTTCTATGACATAAAATTAGCTTCACAAACGTCTCGTTCATGGAGTTATTCTTATTTAGAATTTTTATCTGAAATATTTAAGATAAATTATGAGTTATATAGGGCTTTAATTGATAAATTTTTATATAAAATTAATGGAAAACCAATAAAAGAAGTTTTTTCGATTCTAATCAAAATTTTTCACTTATATTCCTCTAAAAATGATTTTTATTCTGACATTGATTTGTTAAAATACCTTGAAACATATATGAGTGATTGTTCAGATATTATATCTATTTTCTTCGAAATTGAGAATTTATTTAAGGAGATAAACTTATCAAAAGAAGAAATTAGCCAAATTAAAGATTTTCTTAAGGTTGAAACCGAGTTTCTTGAATCAGAGCATATGATTAACTTATTAAAGAATCTGAAATGGAGTATTTGGACTGAAGATAAGCTTATTTATCAGATAATTCAAGATATTAATCCTAAGTTTATTGTTAGCTCATTAACTTCAATTAAATCACCTCTTATAATGGGGGAAGTGTTAATGGGTTTAAACAAAGTTTCAAACTCAATAGCTCAAACTGTCTTAGATAAATTGGGCACTTCAAAGATATTAGACTATGTTAATCGATTTTCAAGCTTTGATGACTTCAGGTTTTTGCTCTACGGAGTTCGTGATGTAAACCCCTCATTTCTAGACATATTAGTAAATGAAATTCAAATAGCTGAAATCGTTCCATTGATTAAACCAGACCAGCTTAGTTTTTTTGCTTGGTTTTATGTCGAACTTCAAAAAGAACTACCAGAATTTACTTTAGAACTCTTTGAATTGTCAATCCAATCAATATATGAGAATTACAATCTGAACGGAATAAGTCAAGAATTTGCAATAATGATAGAGATTTTATGGAAAAATAATTGCTTATCAAAAGATATAGTAGACGTACTAACACATAAAGACATTATTTCACTGTTTCCAGTTTGGAGTAAATTGGAATTTTTTCCTGATTTGATCCTATTACTCGATGAGAATGTTCTTGTTAAATGGATTGAATCTCTTTCATATGATCAGAAATTAATCTATTGTCAATTAATTAAGGCAGAAAAGCAAGAAGAGTCTCAGATTATATTAAGAAAAATCACTTTTCCTCAAAACTTGACAATTTGGCAAAATATATTTGATACGAGATCTATAAGGGCAACTCTGTCTTTTTTCGACAATCTAAAACTAGAATGGCTAAGAGAAACACATCCTAATGAGTATTCAATACTTCAAAAATTCATTCTTCATCTCAAACTTCGGGATCTGTTTGATTCAGGGATTTTATACTCACTAAAAATGACTAGACCTTTAGATTTAGAAATATAGCGAAGGAACTTCGATGCCAATATCTTTATACTGGTTGAAATTTTGCTATCTCGATACTGAATATATCAGACATGATCTAAAGACCCGTACTTCAGTAATTGATAGATTTGCAGCAGATAATATTACCCTTTTTAGCATTCAATATGCTATCTTTAAATATAACACTCTTTGGGGAAGGATAAATCCGAAACTTACTGTATTAACACAGAAATCAAAGAAAAATGAATTTGATTTGTTGAATAAATTTCTTCCAACTTGGTTAAGATTTTTTGGAAATCCTACAAAAAAGAAAAGATTAATACCTCTCGGGTATGTTATACAAGCAGATCTACAAATTATTGCAAATAAATTTGCTCAATATCAATCAAAATTCCTTGAGAATGATCCTGATTTACCTCTAAATATTTTTAATCCTCTTCATGTGTTACAAGTGTCAAGATATTTTGATCTTGTGCATTCTGCTCAATTATATTCTGGTCATCTCGATGTTAAATTACGAAACATGACAAAAAATGAGCATTTAGATGGAAACGAGACTAAGAATATAATTCTGAAGCTCTTGAATATTTCTACTAGAAATGAAGATAGAAAAGAATTGTCATCATTTTTTCAACGATATGTTCTTGAAGAATATCATGCAACTTTGAAGCTAATTCGGACTATTTCAAGCAGACTAAATCCAAGAAAAAAGAGTAAAATAAATAAGAAAAACATCAAGAAGAAATTGTATCAATCATAATTAGAAATCTAATTATTTTTTTGATAAACTATCAGTTTAACTTCTAATTTTGCTATTGTTTCTTAATTGTTCTCGATACCGTTGTCGGGAAACTCTTTCTCTTTCTCTAAGATATTTTTGAGTTGTAATAACACTTTCATGTCCCAATGCATCTTGAACTAAATCTAGATCAACTTTCTTAACCGTTCGAGTAATGGTTGCAAAAGTTCTGCGAAGATCATGAGCTGTAAACCAATATTTCTTCTTAAACTCCTTATATTCTTCCCTCTTTTCTCTGGTAAGGGAAAAAAAATCATTATGTAAATGTTCAGGAAGTGGGTGTACTATCTCTGACATTTTGTTATAATATCGATTGATAGCTGTGTAAGACGATTTCCCTCTGCTTGTAAAGAACACATAATCGTGATCTAGGTCATAACCTGACAGAATTTTCAACCATGTTTTCCAGTGTTCAATATCTTCTTCTAGAATGGCTATTTTCCGAATTTTGTCCCCTTTTCCATGAATTTCTAAGTACGGATCTTTCTTTTTCAAATTTATATGTTGTACCTGCAGCTCTGCGTACTCACTTGCTCTTAATCCATAATTTTCTCCTACCCAGAAGATCATCCTCAACTGAGGGTCACTGATTTTCTTATATACAAGATTAACCTCTTCAGGTGTAAGTGCTTTTGTTGTAGATTTGTTTTTTTCTAATCTGTACTTGTCTTCTAAAAACTCTCTGTAGTGTTTTTCGCTCAAAATATCCCTGAAATACAACCATTTTACAAAACCCTTTATATTGTAGTATTTAGGTTTAATAGAAACTGAGGAATTGCCTTTTTCTCTTTGCTCTTGGATGAAGGCGCTCAAATCTTCTTTTAAGAGTTGTGAAAGGGCTTTTCCTCGCTTATTCATAAATTTTTCAAATTCTTGCAGGAAAAAACGATATTGTCGTAAGGTACGGGGTGATACATCAGATTTTTTCCACTCTAAATATCGTTCTATAAGAATATCATCTTTAAGTGTGTTTACTTTTCTTCTTTTTCTCTTTCTTGTACTCATTCTTTAGGTACACTCCAAATTAACTTTTTAAGACGCTTATTATACTTGATATCGTCCTGTTGTAAGAATTTATACACTAGATCGTAGTAAATCTTCTCTTCTCTCAGGTCAGCCTCCCATTCAGGAAATATCTGAATCAAATACTCTTCTAATTTATCGTAAGTGTCTAGTTTGGCAAGACCATTATATGAAAACAAATACTGTTCGATTTTGGCTAGTTTCTGCTCTTTTTCTAGGCTTTCTCCTCGTTCTATAATAGATTGGGCCATCATATGAATATTTTGGAGTTCATTTTGAAGTCTATTGAATAGATTGGTCTCTAGTTCTTGTATATCTGCTTTTGTAATATATTCATTGGAAATTCTTGGTTTGTATCCTTTTCCCTGTGTTTGATAGTCTTCTGTGATCTTATTGACAAAATAATTGGTTCTATTTTTGGCTAGTTTTAATTTATTGATATTATAATCTAGCATCTCCTCTTGTTTGGTAGTCAATCTAAAATTTATGATTTTTTTATCTTTTCCTTCCCTTTCCGTTTTTTCTTCCCTTTTTGATGAAGTTTTATCACTCATTTTGATGACCAGCTTCTCTAAACAAAGTCTAGTCATAAGATAATGTAAAGCTCTTATAAAGCTTTTTATTAGTTAAACTAAAGATAAATGTCTTTTAGACTATATAAAGCGAATCTAAAGCTTTTAATGAGTTAAGCGTTGGATATTGCATATCTGTTATATAAAAAAAGGAAAATATACAGAAAAACAAGGTTCTATGCAA
>JAEOTI010000692.1 GCA_016839955.1 Candidatus Hodarchaeota archaeon
AGTTTCGTGCTAACCTGGCGTTTAAAGAGACAGCATTTTCAAACGACATTGTGGAGATGGTGACCGATATTGCGGATCAGACGAAGAATCTACGCCATGGGATCGAGATCCTGTATCGAGCTGGACGTGCTGCAGATCAACATCGTCTGGATGAGCTCACTCCCGAACTAATCCGTCACGCCAAGAATGATGTGTTTCCTGAGATGCGGGCTGATCTCTTTGAAGAGCTCGAGACCCACGAACTACTGGCTACCCTCGGAATTGCGCGGAGGCTATTTCACAAGGGCAGCACCGCGACTACTATTAGCCATGCATTCAATAATTATCGGGTCATTTGTGAAGAATGGGGAGTGCAGCCATATACAGAGGGGGCGTTCAACCATTATCTTTCGACACTGGAAACTATTGGACTTGTGGGACGGGTAGTTACCAGAGCAAAAGGGCGTAAAAATACCCACATGCGGTTGACCATTCATGATGTCCCCGCAGCTGTCCTGATGGAACGGCTTGAAGTCTTTCTGGCTAACCGATTGCAGAAGAATCGATGAGAAAGGCAATGCTCCTAAATATTGTCAAATATTTAGATATGTCGTATTTAGACCAAAATTTTTCGTATATAGACCAAAACCTATTGTATGTGGGCCAAAAAATTCAAGAAAAAATATTAAATGCAAAGAAAGCACTAGGAGAGAGTTCTTCAACAATTTTGATGAAGTATATCCCTTTTATTTAGGAAACTTATGATCATTATAAACATTCTCTGGAGTATACCTAATCCACCCTTTATTTATCTTTAGCAAAATAAGTTCTATATTGGATTAATCTATCTTAGAACATGCCATAAATATTCCATAGTTTCAGAATATGACTCAGACCTATACAGGAGAGGAATAAATAATACTTACTTCTCATAAACGATGTTTATTTATTAATTGGCAATCAAAAACTACACTTCACATTAATTATGGTCACACAAGAATCACTGGGAAAGCAATATGTTTAATTTTTATTCTATAACCAATTAATTCAATTGTTGATGATCACAATGTCTGATAGATTCTCGCTTCTTTTTAAATTTGATATTATTTCATTTATATTACTCATAATACTAACCCCCGTTTTGGTTTGGTTAGGTATTATAGTTGCATTTCTTTTAGCTAATCCATCAAAGTCTCTATTTGAGTCTCCGAAATCTGTTGCATGTTCTTCTAATCCCCTTAAAAATGTAGGAATATGACTCTAAGATCCTTTTTTCAATATTTATTTGATTTTCATTGAAAATTTCAATTATTTTTTTTAGAGTTAATTTTTTTTTCAACTTCTATAAATAAATTAATCAAAGAAAACCTTATCGTCTGAAAGGCTTTCTCTACTTCTTCTTTACTAAAATAATTAATCCTAAAATTATGAACAGCTTCATCTGCCAAAGCTTTGCATTGATTTAATCTACTTCTTTGAGATTTCGTAATCAAATGGTCTTTAATTAATAAATCAAAACATAAATCTAATTTTTTTAAACTGCCATCAATTTCACGAATTTCATTTTCACGATTCATCATTTGAAAACTAATACAGAGAGCAGATTCAATCGATTTTCGAATAAAAACAGCAGACGCGTCATAAAAGCCATAGTAGAATAAACCAATTGCGGTATTAATTATCGCTAGAGTTCGTGAAGGAATCTTAGCTCCATTTTCAACTGGAAACAATCTAATACCATCTAAAGTGGAAAACCAGTCTTTTTGCTTTAATTTTTCTTCAGTTTGAGACTCTAATAATAAGAGCTTATGAAAAAGAGACAGTATTCCTTCATCAAATAACTCTAAATCAATTAAGGAATTAAAATTCTCCAAAAGGAATTTTGTAAATAGATTCTTTATGAAAAACTTTATTTTTATGCTCAGAACAGTATCTTGTTTTTTACTAAATAAATAGATTTCTAACCATAATAATTTGAGAGAAGAGACAGAAAAGAAAAAGTAGAAGAACTCAATAAATAGAAACTTAATCAATTTTGATTAAAAACAAGTATAAATCTAGAACGTGTATGTAGTTAAAAATTTTCTAGTTCGTTAGATAGAAGAACTTGAATAAAGACAGAAGAAATCTCATCGATCGTTCTCTTCATCTATTTCAACATCAAATCCATTAAATTCTTCAAGTTCATTATCAAAGATTATCCAATTTTTCACTCTTTTTAGAATAATATTCTCATCCTTATCAAGATATTCCATTTCATCCTTTGGAAAATTGGATAGATATTCTCGTCCAACAATATGGTATATTAAACCTTCTTTTTCATTTAATTCTGATATCAGATAATTTGCTAACTCAACAATCCATTCAGGACTAGAAATGCCTTCTTCTAGTATGAGTTCTATCGATCTGTGCATATCTTCATGAATAATAACCTTTGATAGATATTCTTCAATCATTAGATCAAATTCATCATCATAACAGAAAAAATCTTTCCAATTCTTATATTCCTCAACAAGATCAATTAATATATGATCTTTTTTGTAACAATAATGAGAAAGATTACGACAGGAAACTTTGGGTTTTCTAATATAAAATGAGTGGTGTGAACCATCAGTTGGATATTTAATTCTTATTCTCACATCAACTTCGACTTGATTTATCGCTTTTCCCTCATTTGAATGAATTATATCATTTAAGTGTTAATGATTACTTGGTATGTTTATTTTGAAATTATTTATCTATTTGTGGGACAGAATGTGCTACATTGTGCGTTACACTACTTTTTAGCTCATTACAAACTCTACTAATTCCCTAAAACAACTTCTAATAAATTCTTCTTATACTGAATTTGATTAAGTCTAAAAAACAAGGAGTTAAGAAATAACTTGCAGTTCCCCCCCATGCGCGTAGTGACTACATGATTCTTTCATTATTTTTTTTTCTAAATCAATCCCAGGGAATGTTAGCTAGCATTCAGAGGGATCTTCAATTAATAAACACACTTCTTTTTCAATTAATAGACAGTATTCCACATCGCAGTCCCCTCCAATTTTAATAGCGAACTGATTCTATTCATTTCGCACGGAATGTTACCAATTTATAGAATTATTTCATTCAATCTCAGATCAGGGATCTAAATATGTTAATTTCTCATTCTTTTCGAAATTTCGAGTTGTTCTTTCTTTATTACTAATTTTTCAACTCTTGTCTCTTGATCGTCTCTATGATACGATTTTGATCTCTTCTAAGAACTAGTTACAAACGTAATGGACTATATTATTATTTTCTGTGATTAATAATCTTAATCGTGAAATACTCACATTAACAATGTTTAGTATTAGGAAATAATTAGGTAATTAAATCTCTTCTGGCGCCTGAGATTTAGCAATAACAAGCATGAGGGCAGGAAATTCCTCTATGAAATTCTCTTTTTTCATTATCCATCTTCCTTTTACAAGAAATTCTAATTGTCTTTCTATTCCACTATAATTTAAAATTTGATCTTTCCCAGGATGCCTCAATTCCAAAATGACACGATCATTGACTCCACAGTGATTAAAGACCTCATCAAAAGTAATTTCAGCAATTTGGTTTTCATCAGGTATAGACCGTATACGATGTACTTTGACTTTAGGCCTACCTTCTGCTATCGCTATTTCGACTGAATAACCTCTATTAATAATTGAAAATGCTTCAAAAACAAACGGTCTTCCTTTTAATTGAGTTGTTTTACGCTTTTTACAATGCTTTTTATGAATTCGATACGATTTCTTACTAAACTGTTGCCTACAAAAAGGACATGTTTCTAATTTAGACAAATATATTCACCTTCTGATTTATATTGAACATTCAAAGGTTATAAAGCCAAAAATATCAATTAAATTCATATTGTTTTTAACAAAAAAGAATGAAATATCAGTTCAAATGATAAAAAAATGAATGTTTACAAGTTGTTTTATTTTCATGGAAAATTTGCCATTATTCTCTATTTAGCGCGATCTTGTTCCGTAAATACTCCACTCTACTTTTCGATTCCAATAACACTTATTCAATGGAATTTTACTAAAATAAAAAATCTTTATTCTCAATTCCATTAAACAAAAATGTCATACTATTTAAATAAAGGGCCAATGACAGAGGCGGAACAGGATAATTATGACATAGATTGTATTCACTGAGTTCGTAAAAGTGTTAAAGAACTTGAATAGGAAATTCTGGAATTTACAGATATCTCTCCTTCTAAAAAGCTTAATGATGATCTTTAACCATTAGGAGTCTCTTATATGTATAAATAATCTTTCTTTGATGGATATTCTTATAAAGAATCTTACAAGCTTATTTTGGAGAAGTACAAAGAGTGTCCGATGAAGAGACTCATTAGCATTCTTACGGGCATATTTTGAGCTTCTAAACTCAATTAGGAGAGGAAAAAATGCCAAAGAAAAGTAGAATGACCAAAGAGGCTGCTCGTTGTATCCAAAGTAACCTTTGGGACGTGTAGAGAAGGATCGCAGGATAAAATATCTGAAATGTTCTTTTAATATAAATACCCTTCATCCCCTAAAGGAGACTTGCCCCATACAAAAAAGTTAGAGGGATATATGTTCATCAAAGCATATATCGGGTTGCATTTTAGTATTTAATTTTAAAGGGAGTGAAGAATAGAGATTACATACCTCCAAAAGACATTGTGTAACCCATGAAGAATAATTGATGGGATAATACTCTCAGTTTTCAAATACAAAAATCCTAGAATAAATCCTGCAAAAGTAGAATAGAGAACAATTAATAGAATTTCAACAGGAGATATTGCATAATTTACAGGAAAGTGATAGATTCCAAATAGTGATGATGAGATAATTAAAGCCTTTATATGACTCATTTCTTTGGTTAATCGTTGAAGTAAATACCCCCGAAATAGTATTTCCTCGATTAAACCAACAAAGAAAATATTGTAGCACAATGAAAGTAGGAAGTCTTCTTGGAGTTCAAATTCCGTTTGAGGGATAAATAAAATCCTCCTCACCATTTCTTCTCCAATTATAAGCATTATCAATATTATAGCTGTCAGAAATCCATATCTTATCCATTTGTAAGTTTGTTGATTTTCATTGGGTAAAGTTAGACCTAATGCTATTAAAAATTTGTTCTTGCTTTTATTACCTTCAAACCAATAGATAATTATCCCAATGGCTAATAGATGTATTATAAGGATCATAAAAGTTGCAATTGCACGATCAAATTCATTTAGAGATAAAATTAAGTTAACAAATACAAAATCGACGAATATACTCATCCAAATAATAATGGATACTATTATGTTCTTAGTTGAATCCTTAATGTCAGGAGATTGCTTACTCTTTTTCCATCTCACTCCTGTTCCTACTCCATAATTGTTTTGTGTAAAACAATCTTTCCATTGGATTAACGATAATGACTTCTCCTTTTAATAAAATCTCTAAATCCAATACTCGATTTTGGAATGAAATCATCTATTATAGAGGAGTTAAAAAATTCATTTAGTAACTTTGCCTTTTCTTGTTCAATTTCTGGTGAAATATAATGTTTTAACATAAGGATATCATACTCACGAGATGCAG
Organism: Candidatus Hodarchaeota archaeon; assembly: GCA_016839955.1. Next base: position 5,580 of record JAEOTI010000692.1, read on the forward strand.
GTTTCAAGAGATAATGTGGATTTATGTTTAAATCAAATAATGCTACTTTTAAAAAAGTGAAATATAACTCATCTACATTATTTATGGCAATATATTCGTCAAGCTTAGGTTCAAATAATTTTTTAAATTCTTCAATTTCTCTTTTCTGGAATACAAGTCTAATTAAGGGTTTTTCAGGCAACAATCCCGCTTTTTTCATCTTAATAAAGAGATCATTCTCCCATTCGTTTGTGGTTTGTAAGATGATCGTCAATCCCCATTCATTAGATACAAAATGTTGAAGACGGTTAAAAATTCCTTTTGCAATCTTCATCATTTTTATAAATGGGTAATTCTCATAACTCGCAACGATTTTTAGATGAAGATAATGAGAATCTGTATAAGTACATCTTATCATCAATTTCAGTTTTACATCTTGGATCTGTTTGAACTCCGCTATCCCTTCAGTTGCAGGTACAATTCTTGGCCTATTCAAATATTCAATAGAGTCAATAATCATAAGTAAGTAAGAAAGATAATAAGGTTTGATGTTAAATGCTGCAAACATATTTGGTACAAAATCGATGTCAATTTTCCAATTTCTATCTTCTGGAAGAGTATGTACCGCTATAGCTAATCCTGCTCTTATAAAAATATCATTCCACCTGCTAAGGGGATACGAATCTGAAAATTTGTAATCTTTACTTTTGTATTCATCGATAGTCTTTAGCATTATCAGTGCACTCACTAGACCATGATCTCGTAGTTCCCATGATTCTAGTAAAGATGATTCGATTGTTTCATATAGATCATTAAAAGCCCTATTCTTAATCAAGCAATTATTCAAAATTTTGAGCATATCCTCTCCGTAAAGCCGAAACGATTCTGAGAAAGAGAATTCAGGTTTAACACTTACGATACTTTTGTAATGGATGTTAATTTTCTCAGTCACTTTACCTATTTTCTGTATCCCATAACCGATATCATGAAAGAAAGCGATCATGACCCAACAAAGAAAATCCTCACCTTTCCAATGATCTAGAATTTGGAATAATTCATGATAAAGAGCGAGTATAGAAATACCGATTAAAAATACATGGAAAGAATGAAAAGCATGATCTCGATGTTTCGGATCTGCAGTAAAAAGCAAATTTTCAACCTGTATAAAACCAGAATAGAGATTATCAATCTTTGGATCAATAGCAGGATTATCAGAGGGAAAGCCATTTGATTCCAAAATAGTACTCAATATCAATCCAATCTTATTTGCATTTAAATAACCGCCAGATTCAAATGCACCTTCAAGACTAGTAGCTAAGTATGGTTCATAACCAAGATTAAATCCCTCCTTAACCAACATATTTTTAGAATCTGCACTAGGGATAGTATCCAAAACAGAGACAGCTTTATCAACCAAATCTTTAGTACGTGTTGCAGAAATTGATAGAAGTTCTATTTCAGCTGAATTGTTGAATAAATCTGTGACATGAATCTGTAAAAAGATTCGATGATGATTATCTCGTCTAAGTGAATAAGCGATTAATATTGGATCTTTAATCTCTAATAAAACTGAAATTAAATGTGATAAATCAGTCCTGTTCTTTTCCTCATCATCTCTACGATAAAACATTGCTATTAAAATGTCAATAAGAATATATTGTCTAATCCTTGGCAGATTGGGCTTTAATAAACTATCAATGAAAAGAGTAAAATCAAATCTCTTTTGAATAGCATTTTCATGCTTTAAAACGTTTGTTAGCTTATTAACAACCCGTTTATCTCGATCTGTTGTTATTATTTGCGCGATTTCCTGCTCAGACATCAATTTAAAAAGTTCTCTTGTACTAATAAGATTTAATCTTTCATCCACGTTTTTATTTAAGAATTCCGTTAGCTCCAATAAATCCAACCTCATAACAAAGACTTAACATTGAACAGCTTAGATAACTTCCTTCTTAAAGATTAAACACCCATCACTGGGTCTCTCTCTCAAATTTCGTATTCGATCCAGCTCCCAGCCTTGTACTGCGTATTTATTGATAGTAAACTCAAGATAATTAACCTGTCTAAGGTTTATCTGATATCTTGTAGTTAGATCAATATATGAAAGATCCCCCTTCATCTCAGTTTGTAGTATTTCAAAAAAAAATTTGTCTCCTAATGGATAAGTATGCTTGATAGCATATTCTTCTTGTGTTGTGACCATCAGAACCATGTGCTCCAGCTTTTGGGTAGTAGAATTAAATTTCAGTTTTCATTATATCCATGGTCTCTAGTTAGTAAGACATTCTTCCAGAAGGATTCTCGCTGAATTATTTCCTCATTATCCGTTTTAGCAATCTTTATTTCAAGAATACTGAATTGCAAATTGTTCTCATAACCTTTTCTTTTCTTAATCTTTCTCCTCAGGGCTTTGTTGTACCCGTGACTCCTAACATAGTCTGACCATCGTTGCCAAAATGAATCTGTACCATAAGCTGAACCAATGTAGTGTTTACCATTCGTTTTATCAGTTATGATATAAATCCCTTTCACAGAGGATAATGCAGCCTTCCAAGACTCAACATCATTATGAATAATGGTCGATAGCTCCTGATAACTAAGATTCACGTTCTCATATCCGTTGAAGGCTTGAATCGTCTTTTTCTCTCTAAGATACTCAAGAATGGTTAATTCATCGACATATCTTTCGAGAAGTAAATAAGATGCACGAATATGGGTCTTTCTGAAGTAGACCATCAATCTCCCAATGAATTCTTCCCCGATTCTTGACAATTTAGTATCATACAGAAATTTGCATCCTCCTCCTTCAACGACAGAGAGACGTTCAAAAATTCCTGCGAATAGCCATTCATCAGGTTTACAATAGATTAGTGAAAGGATATATTTTCTCTCGAAGTTTTTATTATTTTGACATTCTTGCCATTCCTTGAATTTATTATTGTAAAATTCTATTAGGGGAGAATCTCGTTCCTTTCGCAGATGGCCAATAGCACAATGCATTTTAGTGTCGTTTATTTGATCTGGTGTTAATTTAAGGAAATCATTAAGGTTCATTACTTTCCCTCATTTAAGTGATAGCTAAATTATAGCTTTAAATAGATCTCAGAGGTTAAAAAATGCATTATCATTAATTCAATTTGTTTCATCTTTTTGTCGCAAAATGGACTCCATTATATATAATAAAAATTGAGAATATACATTAGTCGTCCCAGTCCTGATCCTCATCGTCCTGCTCGGAATGAAACTCCACATCGAACGTCCCCGCAGGCTTCTCATGGAGATGTGCCATCGATTTGAAAAAAAATATCAAACTCCCACCATAGAAAATCTATGGAGGAACTCCGCAAATGAACGATTCCATTGGCTTAGAATGTCTCACAGGTGACATATTTTCTTAATTGCTTTAGAAAATGTCTCATATTTGTTGCATTTCCGAAAAAATGGTTAGATTGGAGTCAGAAGGAATACTCAGATACTTGAATTCTCAAAATCAATCATATTTGAAACCCTAAAATGATGAAATTTATTATGTTCTAATTTCTGGTCCTTACTATTAAGATCCTTTAATATAAACTTGATAAATTATTACTATTAAACTTAATAACCAGACAATACCAGCTTCTACGTAAAGTTCTTTCTCCATAAAAAGCATTGAAACGGTTAAAAAAGCAGCTAGGAATATAAAACTAACAACAATGAGATTATTGGCTACAACCTGCTCAGCTGTCTCTTTTTTTCCTTTATAAAGGAGATAATAGAAAATACAGACACTCATTAGGGAAGAAACACACAACCCAAAAAAAATAATGGACACAAAACGCCAAATTCCATTTAAGATATCTCTATCAAGAAAATCCCATACAATCTGCATAACTAAGGCAACAATAACTCCTAAAAAAACTTGGTATTTTTCTAATAGACTTAATCGGTCTTCTAAGGTGTTTGATTCGTTACTCATAGTCTCACCACATAGTTCGTATTATGCGTATATAATAGTATAAAAAGAAATCGTCAATAAAAGAGATTTTTCCAAACCTTTACCCGATGAAAATCAAGTCCATTGTTTCTATTAGTGTTTCTAACGACTTCAATTCTGTTCTTTCTAACCATGACGACTCAATGGAGAATATGTGATGAATGTAGAAATGAAGAAAACATTAAAAAACAAAAAAGAGATGAATTATTGGAACGTGCTTTTTTTAGCTTTTACAGCTTTTGAAAAGTTAGGTAAAGCTTGATTTCTCTGTAGATTAGGCTACCAAGTATAATCTCGCCCAAATCCTTAATATCAGCATTCCTTCTTGAATTTCCATTTTACCCTTACTCTATCAGCAATAATATTTGTACGGGACGAACTGATCACGTATGCGATTAGCCATTCTTAAGTAAAGGATTATTCCGATTAAAATCATTATAGACAGTAAAATACAATAAAAACCAATCCCAATCTCGATTGAAATTTGATCTTGATAAAGTCCATTCCCCAACTGCTTTAACTGTCGCTGTGCGTTAAGCCATGTCTGATACAGAATAAACACTTTCAGTCCTATACTACCGATTATGAATACGAAGATTCTCTCCTTGAATCTAATTTCATATTTTAATTCATTCTCCTGATAAGAATTATACAGATTTCGACCTGTTACCCAATAAAGAACAATAATTACACAAGCTCCAAGTGTGAGTATCAGATCATTCCTCCAATATATTGGGTTAAAGAAGACAATAAACACAGGTAAAAATCCTGAACTTAACCAAATGATGGTAGAAATGAATAAGGAAAAAATCGGAATGAAAAAAATCACCTTCTTTGTTACACCTTCTATTTCTTCATCTTCAACGATTTGCATCATGAAATCTCCTCCATAGATATCTTCTGGGTCATGTAAACTGAGTAGTAATTACTAAAGGTCATAATTAATTATATAAAACCTTGTCAGACCGAAATCAAAATTAAACTCCGCTCTAATCCTTTCTTTAATTCAATTCAAAAAATATTCACACTTATTACAAATCATCGAGAAGTAGTTTTTTATTTAGGAGGATGAGATAAGAGTAATGGAGGATTGGCCAAGAGACCTTCGATATGTAACCCTATACGAGGTGGAAAAGTGTCGAAAGTTAAGTCATAACAGAGAGATTAATTGCCATCTTCTTTCCTGAAATCCATCACACTCGAGTAGTATTCGTTCCCACGCTTACCATTCTGACTTTATTGTTTAT
>JAEOTI010000693.1 GCA_016839955.1 Candidatus Hodarchaeota archaeon
AAGGACAGCCTATTTTTCCCTTAACACCCGTAAATGTTGAGAGATATAAGGTTGAGGTTTGTCAATAATTTCCATTATTTCACTTACGTTTTTTCTACCTTCACCGAGAATTTCAAGTATCTTCAATCGAAATGGATGTGTTAATGACTGACATAAATCAGCTTGTTTCATTAAAAATTCCATTTCTTGATTTAAAGATGTTTTATTCTCTTGATCTGACATTTGTGTTCATTTGTAGTTTATATGAATATGTATATATACGTTTTGTGGAATATTCAGCATTCACAATATTTATAAATAATACTTTATTCACTGTATTCAAGGTGATTTCATCATGTCCGATAATAAAGTTAAGATAGAAGACAAAATATTAGATCAAATCAAAGAAATGTTCAATACTATTGATTCAGAAGTTACTCTTCACATGTTTACTCAAAAAGATCATTGCTTACTTTGTAACGAGACGTTAAGTCTAGTAGAACAAGTTTCAGCTCAATCTGATAAAGTTATCTTAGATCACTGTGAATGTGATATTAACAGTGAGAAAGCCCAAAAGTGGAAAATAGAACGACATCCAGCAATTGTTGTAGAAGGCAAAGGCAAAGGTCTCATTCGATTCTATGGAATTCCTTCTGGTTACGAATTTGGAAGCCTGATTGAGAGTATTATTATGTCAGGATCAAATAAAGATTCAGACTTAGATCCATCATTAATTGAAGAAATAGAAGCGATCGATAAACCATTACACTTACAAGTATTTGTTACTCCAACTTGTCCTTATTGTCCAACGGCTGTTCTTACAGCTTTTAAACTAGCAATGTTGAATGAGAATATAATTGCTGATATGGTAGAAGCAACGGAATTTCAAGAGCTTTCGATGAAGTATAGTGTGCAAGGAGTACCTAAAACCATTATAAACGATAACTGGGATGTTGTAGGTGGTGTTCCACCTCAAACTGTAATGGAAAAAGTTCGAGAAGCACTAGCCTAGGATTTACCTCCTAGTTCTACTTTTTTCCAAGAGGAGTTTATTATGTTAGAAAAAATCACAAAGGAATTCTATGAATCGGGGATGAGTTTTGATAAATATCTAGATGGAGCTACTGAAGATGAAGCAAGACGCATAAGATTGTACGATTCCAAAGTTAAGAAAAACTTCTCTTCTGAAGATTTTCTTATTGATCTAGAGCATCCTATCAACCTCATGTTAATTGTTACGACACGGTGTTGGGATTGTCAGACCAATGTACCCATTTTGAAGAATTTAGCTGAAAACAATCCCAAGATTAATCTCAAAATCTTCCATAAAGATAAGTACAACTTTCTAGCGGATAGAATTAACGGTGGAGAAAAAGTTCCCCAACTCCTTTTCTACACAAGGGATTTTTATTATCTTGATCGATGGGTTGAACGATCTACACCAGGATATAAATTGTATGCCAAATTTAGAAAGCAGTATGGCTGGAAAGAAGAGGATAAAACAGAATTTATTAAAGAATATCGTAAAGAATTTCTTCGGCAGAAAAAAGATCTCGAAAGAGCAGTTCTTGATGAAGTTCTCGTTATTTTAGAAAGAGCTGATGCTATTCAGCAATCCACTTCACGATTTGCTTGATTTTCAGCGATATCCAGATTAGAAAATAGTTTTCATTTTCTCTAATCCTTTTTTTCTTCTTTTCTCTAGCTTAGAGAATTTTAAGATACGTATGAACATTTTTTATTTCCTGTAAGGAGTAATATCATTAAAATATTGACTTATTTTAATCATTACAAAGAGGATTTTCTTAAAATCATTAAGTAAATCTATTCTTTCTCTGAATTTACTCTAGTTGAGGGTACATTTTGGATAAACGTGTCATTGAATCAAACATTCCATTAAAAGACATTTCTAAAGCTTCAAGACATGAAAAAAGTGTACGACACGGACATCCCAGCACTCTTCATCTCTGGTGGGCTCGCAGACCCTTAGCTAGTTCAAGAACAACTATTCTAGCATCATTACTAGGCGTACCGAATTCTAAACAAAAGGAAAAGAAGTTAAATGATCTCATTGCAAATTTAGCTCCTTGGGATGTAGTAAAAAATCCATCACACCCATTAATTACTGAAGCACAAGAAATTTTGAAAAAAAACTGGTTTCCTGATCCACCTAGGTTATTAGATCCTTTCTCTGGAGGAGGCTCTATACCCCTAGAAGCCCTACGGATCGGTTGTGAAACTTATGCCTCGGATATCAATCCAATAGCTGTTCTAATATCAAAAGTTACTTTGGAATGGCCTCAAAAATTATCGACTCCTCTATTAGCCGAAATTGTAGCTCAAAGTGCAGAAAATGTTCGGAGCAACGTTTACAAGGAAATTAGTGAATTTTATCCCTCTGACCCTGATGGTAAAATTCCTATAGGTTATCTCTGGTGTCGAACTATTCCATGCGATAATCCACGATGTAAACAAATTATACCCCTAATAAAGCATTTTTGGTTGGCAAGAACAAAAAAACGTCGAATCGCGTATAAAGCTGTCTTTAAACATGGTAAGAATACACAGGTTGAATTTATCATTCAGAAAGATCAAGAGATAGATTTTAATCCATCAGAGGGTACGGTCTCAAGAGCTACCGCACGTTGTATCGTTTGTAATCAAGTAATTTCGACAAAGGTTATACGTAAGTATGCCAAGGAGGGTAAAATTGGTCAAAGAATGACCATAGTTATTCTACGTGATCCTCATCGTCCTAAAAAAACCTATCGTCCAGCAAACATTACTGATAAACAAGTTTACCTAAATGCTTCAAATTAT
>JAEOTI010000095.1 GCA_016839955.1 Candidatus Hodarchaeota archaeon
ATACCTGTTCTTGTAACTAACGCTAAAGCTTCTAAGTCTGCATATCGGACTATCTCTTGTAAAAGTTTAATTAATTTCTTTTTTTGTTCTACTGTCAGTGCAAAGGCCATTTTTTCACCTTCAGAAAAAGGCTTAACTTAGCATGTGGATATGATTCATTGTTCTTACCACAATTGCTGTTTAATTGAGTTATTGGTCTCTAAGACAAATATTCTCTAACATGATATTAATCCTCGGGTAATAATTTAAACCTTACTAAATTCTAAAAAATCGACATTACAATCCTATATTAGCAGCTCTTCAATATAGTGATACCTAATCCTTTAAAACGAACATTAAAAATAGAGAGGAATTATTTTGAAATAAGAATATTAGGTTATATTTGCATTTAGAGCTTAAATTCATTAGGAATATACAGAAAATGTTAGATATTAATTCAAAAATATTGATACTTGGATTGTATGTCATTGATGAAATTATAAAAAATTCAGACATTAGTACCAGTTTAATAGATGAAAATAAAGATACCTTTTCGCTAGGAGGACCACCAACATTTATGGGGTTCGTTGGTAATATCCTCGCTAATTTATTTTCTGAAGTTCGAAAACCAACTCTGTATACATACGTTTGTCCTGAAGTAGAGCAATTTTTAGATTCAACGAATGACATCTTCAATCTTTCTGGACATTTCATTCAAAATTCTAACTGTCCAAAATTTCGTTTAGATTATTCTCAACCAGAACAAGAAAGAAAAATTACCTTATTTAATCCATTAGCATGTTTTGATGTGGAGCTATTTCCGTGGAAGCGGAATGAACCTACTATAACTATAATAAACTCCGTCTACCAGGAGTTTAACAATCCAGATATTTTCTCATTTCTTCGTAAAAATGGATTCTATGTTGTTCTAGATCCACAAGGTTTTTTTCGTGAAATTTCGCCAGAAGGAAAAGTTACTTACTCAAAATGGTTTAACAGGAGGATTTTATCAAATATCGATTGTTTAAAGCTTTCAGAAAATGAAGCAAGATTACTAAACTTCGGAGAAACCCTGACTGAAATTGTATTAAATTTACTACATCTAGATATTTCATATGTCATAATCACAAAAGGAGATAAAGGTGCTTTATTGGGTTGCAAAGATGCTCTTAGTTCACAGTATATGCTTTACTCTATTCCCGCATTTACTGTAGATACAGTTCTAGACGAGACAGGAGCAGGAGATGCGTTTTTATTTACATTTATTATTTTCTTGCAGTTACTAGCTGATGAATTGGAAGCAATTGCTTTCGCTACAAGTATAGCTTCGTTACTAGTAGAAAACTCGTTTGTTGTGACTAAATTTTCGATTGAAAATATCGTAATTCGTCAAGAAATTGTTCGATCTCAGACCAAAGTGTTGGATATTGAGTCCTGATTGAATTATAGCTCAAAAAATCGAGATTTTAACTATGCGACTTTAATGTAAAGAATATTATTCCCGCGAAGGAATGCACGTCCATAACGCTTTGTTATTTTCCCATCTTCCATCTCTGAACAGTTTTCAAGGATAAGATTCATGTACTGATCTGTTATTTTCAGTCTACCTGAATAGGACTGATTGCTTTTGAGTGTTACAGTGATATTTTTACCTATTGATTTTTCTAATGTTTGTAATGGATTTGTCATACTAATTCTTCCTTGAAAGCCGTATACAGTTAAAATAGCGTTGAAAGGAATACAATTTGATCAATTCTAAAAATGTTTCTTCAATTTGTGTTCTTCATTCTTCTTCTTCTAGAGCTTCATAGACTGAAAATAGTTCCTGCGATTGATGCATTGCAATATATTCATCCTTAAAATCAGTTAGTACCCGTTCAAGATTAAGTCCATCTGGTTCGAGATTCCTCAACGCTACTTTCTTTTCAATCAATATAGACATTCTTCTTCTCCTCAAATTCTCTCGTAATCGCAGCTCTTGCTTTCTTATCTCATCTTTTACAGAAATATCTGTAAGATATAATTCCTCGTACACCCATATCTCAAGAGGTATATCTTCCCCTCCTTCTAGGTTTCGATCAGCGTATGCCTTCATTGATAGTTGAAGAAAAGGAACACAGTTGTTTTCAAATTGCATTAACGCTTGATCTGAGAACTTAGAACTACCTTCCGGGACAATTATTCCTCTGATGCCAAAATCTATCAGTTTTAATGCGGTTTGAGCACCTCCACCACTAGGATCCAATACTAAGACGATATCTCCATCATGTAATCCATAATTTCTGTTTGTCTCGCGAATGGATGAATCAGAGAAAGATTTAATAGGTTTTAGCGGAAATTCATGTCCTTGTACCCAGAAATTTTTGATTTCTTTTAATTTTATCAATTCTAAGGATTTTTCCTTGTTCAATCTTCTTAACGATCTGTTTTCATCCTTAATTTTGCCAACTTCCCTCTCCACAGAAGCTGAGATTTTCTTTCTTGCTTGATTTGAATTTTGGATTTTTAATGTCTTAATTTGTTTATTCATCTTCTTTATCTTATCAACATTGTTTCGATCCATGTCACGCCAGTATTTTGCTTCTAAATCCAATTTATCGAGTTCTTCAGATATAGTCTCAAATTTAGCCTGCCACTGAATATTCTCATGTTTTAATGAAGTTATCAAATGCTTATAATCTGCTTCACTTATTTCCTCTGACCGAACGTCCTCTTTTCCACGGATTAGAAAAATCGCGTTAGTGATACTATTCCCTGCAAGTACTAATCTTTGTATCTCTGATAATTGAGGGAGAAGGTCTGTATATGACTCTTCTATAGTTCTTTTGATTTTCTCAAATTGAGGTCGAATAAGATTGAATCCTTTGAGGGCTCCAAAAAGTGCGTCTCTTTCATGGGAATTCAGGTGTCCATAATTAACCGTTAAATCTTCATAATTCTGTAAATACTCACGTTTCTGAGCTGCTGATGTAAGAACAGAAGGGGTTAATAGCTTCGCACCAGTAATTCTTGCTACTCTATCTACCATCGCAGGTGCAGGAATGACGTCTGCAGCAACACAACTGACTTTTCCATATTTGGTTGATAATCGAATGATTTCTGATACTCCACATTCACGCTTTGATCCAAGGTAAAGTACATTACCACGATTGCAATCTAGAATTGCAATACCAGTTGTAGTTCCAGGGTCAAGACCTAAGATGACATTTTTCAGTGATCCTGTTGATGGGGCCATTGTTACATCTAACGGTTGAAAATCCAAAGATGATTTCGTAACTCGTTGAAGTGTTACCTTCACTAGATCTGTTGTTAAGGATTTAATTCGTGCTTGAATCAGAGAAATCAGCTCTTTTTCTAGACGAACAAGAAAAACTCTCTTTTGAGGATAATTAAATGAATCCCATTCTGCACCAATCTCTTTAAGAATAAATTGAACTTCTGATGCTGCTTGTTGGACTGCTACCCGACTTACTCGCTCATATCGGGGAGCAGACCATCCTCCTTTACCGTGGGATTTCTTCTTTGTTACATTTATCTTTATTTCTTCTTCAAAAGCGACAATAGCATGTCCAACACGTCGTATACATAATTTTGCGACTACTTCTGCAGTTTCGGAGGCACTCAATTTCTGAGTAGAAGAAAATGTAAGATCCTTTCGTAGATTATGTTTCCGAATTAAAGTTGTTACTTTTTCCATTCCTGTACGTGGATTACCTGTGACTTGGACAAGCGTGGTTGTAGGAGGAATCGATTCTAAAAAACGTACAACACCTTGTGCATTAGGCGTCAACTCGAATATATTGTCAATAGCGATGTAATCAGGTCTAATATCCCTTATTTTTTGTGTTAATTGCCGTTTAGTAATTTTTGAATGCTTCTCTATGTGATCTTCAGTAATTATTACCAATGAAAAGATGCGTGATGACTTTTTTCCCCTCTCCTTCTACGCCATGACATCTAACCCGAAAATGATGAGCGGATTCTTCATTATGTAACCAATTGTTTTGTGATTATTAATTTAATAATGCTAGTATTTCGGTAACTTCGTAATGAATAGTAACTTGGAATTTTTTTTGGAAGAAATTAACAATATTCTGGAAGTCTCGTGTAAGAATATCTTTCGCTTGAGTTTCCCCACTCTCTATATATTGAGGCCAGTCAAATAAAACAGGGTAATCGTTTTCATCGAGACGTATGTTATACTCGCTCAGATCACCATGGATATAACCTTGCTCTACACATTTTTTGATTTCATCTATGATTTTATGAAAGAGTTCAGAGATATCTTCCTCTGAACCACAACTAGTTCGCTTTTTTCGGTATAGATCCTGACCATGAATAATTTCCATACATACCAAATGGCGATTTTGTGCTATAGGCTTAGGAACACTAATACTTGCTCTGTGAAGATGATTTAGTGCTTTATATTCTCTTTCAGCTGATAAACGGCTCTCATATAAAGGAGATAGGTGTCTCTTCTCCGCTACAAAAGAACGACTTTTTCTTGTCGCACGAAAATCAAGCTTCCCTAACCGGTGAAATTTTACAATGAGTTCCTTAC
>JAEOTI010000002.1 GCA_016839955.1 Candidatus Hodarchaeota archaeon
TCAAGATATTAAGACTGAAAACCTATTGAAAGGAATAAAATCAATTCTAAAACGACGAAAATTCAAAGTTACTAATGAAGAACGTTTTGAGAATTACATTGACCTAATTTGCGAATTAGAAACTGATGCAACCAAAGAAATGTTTGCTCGAATTTCTTTGGAAGAGAAAGTAGGTGTTTCTGTTTTACGTGAGTATTTCAAAAAGATTGAGGAACGCAAAGAAGAGAAGGGAGAAGAAAATGTCAAAGGTTTACTCGTAGCCTCAAATCGTTTCACTCATTATGCTAGAAGAGAAGCTAAGGAAAACAATATCTGGATCATTACCAGTAAAGATCCAAGATTTGATATCTTTACTCACAGTCTTGTCCCTGAACATGTTATTTGTCCAGAAGATGAGCTTGCTAATCTACTCAAAGAATATAAGATCTATAGACGACATCTTCCAAAAATCCTTGCTAGTGATCCAGCTGTCAAAGCTATTGGCGCTAAGCCAGGACAAGTTGTAAAGATTTTCCGTGAAAGTGATGTTTCAGGAAAAACTACCGCTTACCGTCTAGTTGTTCGCAGAACTTCTGGATAGGTTATTTCTTCTTTTTATCTCTATTTTTTCTTTCATGATAGTTATCATAAGACATTTAAAAGAGAATTCTTGCCAAGAATGAACTTGATAACAATATGTATTAGGGGTTAAATATATCAATGAGGATATATTACCAATAAGCTGCTACAAAGTAGCATTTCCTTAATACAAGAATAAATCGTTACGAGGAACAGAAAAATGCCAACAAAAATCGATTATGATAAATGTTCAAAATGTGGCGCATGCATAGAAGCTTGCCCAGAAGAAGTTTATGAAGAAAATGACGATGGCTCTCCAAAAATCGTCGCTATGGACAACTGTACAGATTGCGGAATCTGTGTTGAAGAGTGTCCAGAAGAATGCATTGAATTAGTGTAATTCTTTTTTTCGATACTCTTTTTTTCTTATTTTCCCTTTTTATCTTTAATTTTCAATCCATATGAATTCGATGTTTCAACTAATGTTATGCATTAACCGAAAGTTTTTGAAGGGAACAGATGCATATTAAAAGCATTCGGCAAATAATTGTGGGCTTTAAATGGATTCTCAAATCTCTATCAGCGAGCTAAAGGAAGCAAATATTACTAATGAAGCTATAGATGATTTATTGAAGCCAATTCCCAAAAAAGTTCTGATCGATAAAGTTGCTATGATCAATGGCTGGGAGAAGAAGGATCTTCCACCTTTTGAGAAGAAACAATCTAAAAGAGATTATGTAGTCAAACATACTGGTAAAAAATTAACTTTGGATGTTCTGCGTGAAATTCATACTATTCGGGAACACCACAGTATTCAAGATTATTCTTGGTTCATTTATACTTGGGAGAATGATATTTCAGAATATTTTCCTGATAACATAAAAGAACCTTTTGAAAAGATCATTGGCAATATTGATACACTAGTCCATCTTGATTTCATTGTGGCGGATAAGAAATCAAAGACTGTATTTCTAGTTTTGGAGCAATGGAAGAAGGAACTTGTTACAGATAGTTTCCTTTCAAGAATTGAAGCAAAAATTCCGAAATATTTCAGAGCCTATATCTCAGTCAAAAAAAACATGCTTCTGATTCAAGAGCGAAGCAAACAAGCGACAAAAGAATTTGTCAAGATTTTCGAGCAAGCCTACAAAGTAAAAACTCGAGAGTTACGTATAAATGCCATGGTAATTCGAGAGTTTGTGAAGATGAATACTAGAAAACTCACAAAACTTATCGTCAAAGTTCCTCAAGAAGTTTCAGGTTTCTCTGGTTTAACTGAATTGGTTATTGCAGGTAGTGATGTTATTGTTGGATCAAAAGGATTGATGGATCGACATGAACAATCCCCTATTCTAGTTGGTCCTTGGGTTGGGGTTTCAAATAAAGATCTTGAATTGAAGGTTGGGGAAGCAGTTAAAACTACTTCTCTTGTGAAGATGCTCTCTCTTTTCGACCTGATAATGGACTTAATGTAATGTTTTTGCAAAAACAGAAATGTTTTTTACCAAATTTAGAGACAGATACTTACCACAGAAGTTTTACCTTTAGTAATGTAGAATTAATTGTAACAATAGATAATGATTTATGGCATTATTGGAATATTATAACTAGTGAAACATGAAACAGTAAGATGATAGTTCGATAATATAGGTGGCATAAAACTTGAGTGATAACTTAGATAATCTATTAACTGACATTTATTCCTCTGAACAACAAAGTCAAGGTGTCAAGGAATTAGCAAATTTAATCAACAATCTTTCACAATTGCTTCTTAAAGCGATTAGTCAGCTCGAATCTAGAGTAGGAAAAATCGAACAGCAAATGAGTAGAGGTTCTAGCAGTGGATTACCACCACCCAGCCCAATGGCAAGAACCCCACCTGCTCCAGCACAAAGAGCTCCTAGTCCAGTTGCAGCAACTCCCCCAGCACCAAAACCAAAAGCAGCTTCACCTTTTAGTGCCCCTGCAGCACCGGCCCCTCCACCAGCTACAGCTAGTGTAGGACCTTCCAGTGCAGCTGAAGCAGCAGGAATGTTAGGAGTTACATTAAAGAAAGCACCAGCAGCAACTTCCCCAGTTGCAGCCCCCGCTTCCAGCTCCGGACCTTCGTTCCTAAGTACTACTGTTAGTCCAAGTGCACCAAAACCAGCAGCAGCAACACCAGCTGCAGCACCAGTTTCTACAATGGGTGGACCCCCACAACCTGATGCAGTTGCTCCTGCAAGTGCGGGTGTCGCAGGACCAGCGGGTGGATTCAGAGGCGAATTAGCTGAAAAATTAGCTAGACGAAGACAAAAAGTCCAAAAGCAAATTGATGATGATTTCGACGCACCAGATCTTGAAGTACAACCAGATAGCCAAATGGGTGAGGAAGCTCCTGCTGAATCTACTAGTAGTGAGCTAAAATTGGATCTTGAGGATGAATTGCGTAGTGCATTCTCAAAGCTTAAGGATTAAAGATAAATGAAAAAACGCAAAGCAATTTGTTTGATTAGCGATGGGTTAGATTCACCTATCGCAGCTTTTCTTCTTGAACGAAAGGGCATAGAGGTTATTGGACTTAATTTTAACAATAGTCCGCTGGTGATTCCTACTAAGAAATGGCAAGATGTGAAGAAGCGCGTTCTTGCACCTCCAGGAACCCAAATAAAAGATATTGCACAAAAACTTGTGAATGCTTTTACACATCAGAAA
>JAEOTI010000694.1 GCA_016839955.1 Candidatus Hodarchaeota archaeon
CAACTTTTACAATGCAATAAATCAGGGTGGTCTTGAAAATATATTATTAATGGAGGACGCCCATAACCGAATGGAATTTTCTCCATTTGAAGCTTTATACGAATTTTTTTAACAGCATTTGCATAATTACCAAAATAATCTAAACCTTCTTCAATATGAGATCGTGAAAATATTCGATATAGGATATCATGAGCTGTCCGTGGAGGAACATCTAGTTCTGAAATCATATCCTTGACTTTGATAAATAGCGGAATCTTTTCTGTCGAATTTTTCGAATTTTCCAAGGAATTTATGAAGGTTAATAATTTTTTAATTAGGAGATCCTTTGTTGTGCCAGAATTCCCCGTATAACGGCTTTTTTGTATCTTATCCGGATCTTGTTCAATTCTTTTGTAGCTGACTTGGTTTTCACTTTTTAATGCTTGAGAAATGGTGATAAAAGGTAAATATAATTTTTTTATATAATAAAAATGGTTTGCAACAGCATTTATTATATTAGATAGAAAAAGTTTGGATTCCTGTGAGATTTTTGACAGTTCTGAAGTGGTTTTAACCGAAGTAATGTCTAATAATTCTTCAAAAAAGGAATGGAGGTCCTTAAGTTTGAAAAAGGTTATTGCTCCCTCTTTAGTCACAGAAGAAACGATTGTTCTGCATATCAAAGAAACAATTTTGGCTATTTCATTCTTGGTTGGTGGTTCTTGATGACATTTTTGTTCAAATTTTTTAATATGCTTTGAAATAACTGCATATATTTCAAAAGAGAGATTATATTTTACTAAGAGTTTTCCGAAAGGTGTATTTCGAGTTTTATGTGTGTCTAATAGAAGATTTTCAGCTTTCAGTTCATTAAAAGCTATTTGAAGGCTCTTATTGTATTCGGAAAATAATCGAAAACCAGCTACTTTCCTAATGTCTGGAGGGAGATTTTTCGATTTAAAGGGATCATGAACAATTCGTAAGTAGTTATATAGAGTGTCAATCGTCATAAAAGAGAATTTCACATATTTGTTTAGAAAAGTACTAGAATGCTGTTGATGAAACAATCGAAGGATTGTTAGCTTATCAACCTCACCTTCTGCATACGGAATAGGTTCAAAGAGAGAACTATGTAAAAAATTTGTATGTATGTTAGATACTGACCCTGAAAGAAGCAATTTCCATCTTTCGTTTAATAAAAGGACTACTTTTGTTTTAGGGAGTGGAAAATACCTTGAAATTAAAGAAAGAACAGCCTTTCTATGGTCATTTAAGCTGAGGAGATCTATTATTAAAAATCGCGTGTTCTTAGGGATATCATCAGTAAATGAACGTATTTTTAAACTCCATTCCTTCGGATATTCATTTTGATGACGATTTGTTACTATGTAAGATGAGTTTGAGGCTTGTGAACTTAACCAATTCTGAAATAGGGAATCATGTAAGAGTATGGATTCTAGAGAGTCCTTTAACTCTATTTTTTTTATCAAAATCATTTGTTTTTGATATAGTCTTTGTATTTCTTTCCGAAGTTCAAAAACAATTACTTCAGGAAATGTTTCAGCATCTAGATTTGATACTCGAGTATTCCATTGATCTATAATTTTCAATCCTAAATCCTGTTTCTCAAGCCAAGAAATCAAACTGTGCCAGTATGGAGTAGTCCAACATAAACATAAACTTTGTAACATTTGTTTCTTTTGAAAAAGTAAAAAAACTAGTACATCAGCTAAGTAACTTCGATTTTGTGCATAAAGCATCTCATCAAGGCCAATGAGAGCAATAGTCTTGAATTGATTGCGTCTTCGGCGTTGGAGTAAGTTAAAACCTCGTTCCCATGTTGTGAGAACGACAGTTCCTTTTGGCCAGTTCATAGCTCCGAAGAAGTCGCAGAACTGTGGTTGAGAACCATAATAATCTGTATATAGAACTTTAAGGAGCCGATTTAGAACGTGTTTTTTACTAGGTAATAATATCAAAATTCTTCGATTTCTATTCACATTTTTTTGTATAAAATTGAGCACAACAAGAGCTTGAGAGAAAAATGAAGGAGATTGGAACCCAAAACGAAGGTTTTTTTGGTTTTCACTTATTTTTACGAATTCTCCTAAATTTTGAGCTATTAATTCTCTTTCAATTTTTTGAATCAAGTTTTTCTCCGAAAACAATGTTGTCGATTATTTAAATAGTTGAGAAATAGTTTACAAAATTATTTTGATGTTTGACATTTTTTTAATGGGCAGAAAATCTTGAGAAGAGCAAAAACACAATTTGGAAAGTTACATTCTCTTTTTTAAGGAGAACAAAAATCCTTATGGAGCAATCTTTTTCTTTTCATTCTTGATGGGTTTCATGAGCTGCTTCTTGTCAAATATCTTCTTCATATTAATATATTAAATCATTATTCACATTTAATAATGCCATATGGGAATTAAAGGGGTGTGTGGTTGTA
>JAEOTI010000695.1 GCA_016839955.1 Candidatus Hodarchaeota archaeon
GAAATATTAAATAGCAGCAACGAGGTTTCAATATAGTGTCCCTAAGATTTATATGGCATTGAAGTTCTGTAGTTCATAATATATAATCCTGAACTACAATTTAATCTCATTTTGTAAGAAATACATTGTCTCTCTACATGGTGATGATACATTGGCTCGTGACGTTATTATTATAAAAGGAGCCCGACAACATAACCTGAAAAACATAGATGTGGAGATACCACGAAACAAATTAGTCACGATTACTGGAGTTTCGGGATCTGGGAAGAGCTCATTAGCCTTTGATACATTATATGCTGAAGGCCAACGTAGATATGTTGAATCCCTCAGTGCTTACGCAAGACAATTTCTAGGACAGATGGATAAGCCAGATTACGAATATATCGAAGGACTCTCCCCCACAATAGCTATAGAACAGAAAAAAGCCGCATCAGCAAATCCTCGATCAACTGTTGGAACTATGACAGAAGTTTTTGATTATCTCCGACTAATGTTTGCAAGAATTGGACGCCCTCATTGTCCTGATTGTGGGAAACTGATTAGTAAACAAAGTCCTCAGGAAATTGCTGAACAAGTACTTTCCTATCCCACAGCCACACGAATTATTATCCTTGCACCTAAGGTCACCGGTCAAAAAGGCACACATGCAAAATTACTTAGTGATTTACAAAAAAGCGGTTATCTACGAGTTCGAATCGATAGCACCATTTGTGAACTCGACTCTTCAATAAAACTTGACAAAAACAAAAAACATTCAATAGAGGTTGTCATTGACCGAATCCAGCTTAAAAAGAATGTTGATTCAAGAGTAACTGAAGCTGTGGAAACTGCTTTAGATGAAGGAGATAGTCGATTAATTGTTTCCATAGTAGACGGTAAGAAAGAACAAGATTTGCAGTTTAGTGAACTTTTTGCTTGTGTTGATTGCGGAATTAGTATTCCTAAACTAGAACCCCGACTTTTTTCATTTAATTCTCCTTTTGGGGCCTGCCCGGACTGTAATGGGTTAGGTGAAAAACTTGAAGTTGATCCAAATTTAATTATCGTTAATCCAGACCTCTCGATTCGTGATGGAGGTTATTATGTTACGCCAGAACCTGGATCATGGCGTAATCGTTATTTTGAAAAAATGGGACAACGATATGGGTTTACACTTGACACACCAATTATTAATTTACCCGAGGAAGCACTCGATGCATTACTTTATGGTACAAAAGGCGAAAAGATTCAATTTGAAAACCCAGAAACTGGTAATGTTTGGAATACTGTACCTGAAGGTAGTGTCAATGTGATCCTACGGAGGTGGAAAGAAACAACCTCTGAAGATGCTCGTAAATTCTATGAGCGATATATGACAAAAACTGCTTGTCAAACATGTTCTGGCCAACGATTAAGAAAAGAAAGTTTAAGTGTCTTAATCGGGTCAAATAATATCAATAATATTTCTCTAATGAGCATAGACGAAGCTATTCTCTTTTTTGAATCTTTAAAGTTTACAGAAACAGAACAGCTTATTGCTAGAGAAATTATTAAGGAAATAAAAGCCAGATTGGACTTTATGCGAAGTGTAGGTCTTAATTACCTCACATTAGACCGAAAAGCTTCTACATGAAGTGGTGGAGAAGCCCAACGTATTCGTCTTGCTACACAAATTGGAAGCGCACTAGTTGGAGTACTTTATGTTCTTGATGAGCCTACTATAGGATTACACGCTCGGGATAAAGATCGGCTATTACAAACACTTGAACATTTACGGAATTTAGGTAATACAGTTCTTGTAGTAGAGCATGACGAGGAAACTATTTGGAGATCGGATTATATCATAGATTTAGGACCCGGAGCTGGCCTTCTTGGAGGAGAAATTGTTGCAGAAGGTCCACCTGAAACTATATTGACTTCGGGAAGTCTCACTGGAAAATACCTTAGTAGAGAATTAGTCATACCGATTCCTAAAAGGAGGAAAAAAGGTAATGGAAAGAACCTAATTCTAAAAGGTGCTGGTGAGAACAATCTAAAATCTATTGATGTATCTTTCCCCTTAGGACGCTTTATTTGTGTTACTGGTGTTTCAGGGAGTGGAAAATCGACTCTTGTTAATCAAATTCTCAGTAAAATTCTATCAAAAGAACTTCATCGTTCGTCAGTTAGACCCGGAAAGTTTTCTTCCATTAAAGGTCTTGAGAACGTCGATAAAGCAATAGTGATTGACCAGAGCCCTATCGGAAGAACTCCTCGTTCCAATCCTGGTACTTATGCAGGAGTTTTGAACCATATCCGCACTTTATTTGCAGAAACACCTGAGGCTAGAACTCGTGGTTACAAACCCGGAAGGTTTTCATTCAATGTCAAAGGGGGACGCTGTGAAAAATGTAGGGGCGGAGGGTCAATCAAAGTTGAAATGCATTTCCTTGCAGATGTTTGGGTTCAATGTGAAGTTTGTAAAGGAAAGCGGTTTAACAAAGAAACGCTACAAGTTCGTTTTAAGGGAAAAAATATTACCGATGTTCTTAACATGAGCATTGATGAGGCCCTTGAATTCTTCTTAGCAATTCCCAAAATCAAACGAATTCTCCAAACATTGCATGACGTAAGCCTAGGATATATAAAATTAGGTCAACCTGCTACTACTCTCTCGGGAGGAGAAGCTCAACGGGTAAAACTCGCAAAAGAATTATCAAAAAGAAGTACTGGGAAAACTGTATTTATTCTCGATGAGCCAACAACTGGTTTGCATTTTCATGATGTTAAATTTCTATTAGATGTTCTTCACCGGCTCCGAGATGAAGGTAATACCATAATTGTTATTGAACATAATATGGACGTTATCAAATGTGCAGATTTCATTGTCGATCTCGGTCCAGAAGGTGGGGAAGCTGGTGGTAAGGTTATCGCGGAAGGTACACCTGAAGATATTATGAGCTCTAATAGTTACACTGGTAAGTACTTGAAAAAACATCTACAAATTAATGGTACACCTTTTCCTATTGAATCCGGAATTCCTCAAGTATCTCAATCTTCAAAGGTTGAGTAAGAAAAAAAAGGAAAAGGGAAAGAGAGGTTTTCTCTTTCTTTCTCTTGAAATGATTACTCATTCTGAATAACTAAAAAGACAGACTTTAGTTTGAAAAACCACCAAGACCAAAATTATCTTCAACGAGCTTGTTTAAATTATTAATATAATGTTTTGAAATACTAACATTGGGATCTAGATCAATACCTGCAAAAAATGTTGCCAATTGTTTTGTAAGTTTATCTAAACCTTCTCTGAAAAATCTAGTGGACCTTTCTGTTAATAGGATTATGGAGATTTCCTTGTCAATCCGATTTCCCATTACAATTATGTTATCTAGATGTAATTCTTTGATATTCTGATCTATTTGTCCTGTGAATTCTCCAAATAGAGTCGAAATAGCCTTTAACGCTCCTGAGAAAAGAATTTCTTGATCTTCAAAAGGTAATTTTCTTTCCTGCCCCTCTGTTGTAAGGAAGTTATAGCTATATACTGGTAAACCGAGTTCAGAGCTAATAATGATTAAACGTTTAAGGTCATCTGATTGGAGTAAATACGCCCCCCCACTGAAATAGAGATAAACTAGATATCCAAATGATAAGAAAGTTAGGAGTCCACCAGTAATAATACCTGTTAAATTGTGAAGAATAGCTCCTGCAAGGACCCCCAAAAAGATTCCAATAAAAGCATAACGCATTTTCCTCAATTCTAGTTGTACAACAGGGTTTGTAGTTGCATGAATTCTGTGATGGATTGTATAAAACGTTTCAGAAATTAACCAAATGAGAAAGAGAATAGAAATTAGAATGAATAATCCCAAAATTAGCAAAGGGACAAAAATTACGTCCAAAATTTCATCATTGGTCTTGTTTTTTAACTCAGGTATATTTGCTTGCAGTATTATTGTTGTTATTAATAATCCAGTAATTAAAATCGTAAAAAGAAGAGATAGTGAAAAGTTTTTCTTAGTTAAAATGCGATCGGATTTGAATGCTTGAAAAAATAACACAAGGAAGTATGCCGCCCCTAAAAGGGAGATTATCGTTACAGATAATGGAAGAGTAATCTCTAGAAAGTTAAATAGGGCTTGTTCCCTAGACTCAACCTTTGCAGGAACATTGGCTACCAAAGCACCAAGGATTGCTTGAATTATATAAAAAATAGTAGCGCAGAGAAGGTACAAATAAGTTGGATATCTGTTTCGGCGATATTCAATTATTGCTACCCCCATTATCATGAACGAAGCAATAATCTGGATAATAAAGATTAGAATGTTTATGATGTCAATTAATGTCGTTATTATCACCAATCAAATGCCTATTAGGTAGAAAAACTTTACATCAAACTCTGGGAATTAATAAATCCTGTGCTATTTTTAGGTCATTCTTGATCGAGAATTTCAACCGTACATGTTGCACTCTCTGCAAATTTCTTCGCCATTGATTCGTCTCCAACAATGGTACCATAATGCATTGGAATTGCTAAATCGGGGTTAATAACCTTGGCAGCTTCTAAAGCTTCTTCAGAGGTCATTACATAGGTTCCCGAGACGGGGATAAAAGCTACATTCACTTTTCCTAGAGTTTTCATTTCAGGAATAACATCTGCGTCTCCAGTGTGATAAAAGGTTGTCTCATTAGGAAATGTGACTAAAACACTGATGTGATTGGATTCTTTTGGATGAAAGGGTTGTCCTGGAGATCGGAATTTAGTTAGATTATATGCAGGAAATGCTTTGAATTTAATTCCTTCAACCTCGGTTTCCTCACCAGGATTGAGAAAAGTAGTTTTCTTAACACCCACTTTGTTTAAAGTGTCTTTACAAATATGAGGAGCAATCACAGTTGTGCTATCATCCACTACTTTAGGTAGATCATCTGGAGAACAATGATCGAAATGCTCATGAGAACAAATGACGATATTAGCCTTTTCAGGTTGCTCAGTTAGTTTAAACGGATCAATAATTATGGATTTTCCTTTATAGTCCCATCTGAAGCCATCATGACCTAACCATTTTATTTGAATTTCATTAAATTCATACATTTTCACAAGAAACCTCCCATTTTTCATTAATTAAAAATTTGAGAAGAATTAACCTTTACTTTAGGTTTGTAGTATGATTCCATCTTTAATTTCTTTCTTACTTTCGAGTCTTATTGGTTGATTTTTTCCAATATCCAGCAATTAAAATTGCTAATACAATAATAAATAGTTCTGGAAAACTCCCATTTTTACTATCACCGAATGTCCCTTCAGTTAACCTTCCTATGTACTTCGCGGTTAGGTTTGCATTTTCGGTTAGAATTGAGCAATTCTTCATTATTCCTGTATTGTCATTAATCCAAAACTCAAAACGACCTAGATCTGTGATGGTGAAGTGTACAAAGAGAAGGTCGTCAAAAATATAACTAATTAGTCCATGACCTGATTTATTTTCTACATAATCAAAAATTCTATCTGAGATGAACGAACTAGTTGCAGAACCATTATTATCCTCCCAATAAAATGTTGGTAGTATCATCATTCTGATGATGAGAATCATGTGGCCTTCCATCGACAACATATTAACAGTAATATTGTTCAAGTATAACCCAACAAACGCGAGAGCAGAGTGAGGATCAAAAGTGTAATTATCAACGGAAATGGGTGGATTTCCAGTAATCTTTAATTCCCAGAAATCATTTAATTTTGGTGTTTCTCCTGCAATTTTTGGTAAAGCAGTTTCATTAGAAGTTTCTATGATCTGCCAAATTAATACAATTCCTTTATGTATTTCTGAGTCCCACCGAAACTCATCTGCCGCAACTACTGTAGGAGTGCCTAAAAAGATAAAGATTAACCCTAAAATGAATATTAAATTTCTCAAATTAGTTATTCTCATTATTTTTCACAGGTCGAATTTTCTTTGGTTATTCTTTTTTCTTGATTCCCATTCTCTTTTTAAGAGATCAAAGACAACATATCCTACGTCTTTGTTCTCAAATCGTTGTGCCCGTCTCATCATACCTTGGTTTTGAAATCCTTCTTTAGTAAAGAATGTGATCCGATCAGTATCCAATTCATAAATCCAGATACTTACAACATGAGCAGGAGTAGAGGTAAAAAGGTAACCAAGAATTAATTGAAGTGCTTCTGAACCATATCCTTTGCCTTGAAAATCTGGTGCAATAAATAGATTAAAATCTGGAGAATGAGTGTCCCAGTGCCAATTCCATGACGCTAAACCAATAGGATTTTTCTCCTCTAGAGATTCGATTATCACGTTTGTTTCATCTTCAGCTTTTGACCACTTATCAAGGATTTTCTTAATTTGAGCTAATGTAACATCTAGCCACGGATTAATTGAATTATCTAAGTAAAATTTTCCTCGAACTGTAGGGTGGTTAAACCATTGTTGAATAATCTCTGCATCTGCCTCTTTAATTTGACGGAATTGTATACGTTTTCCAATAAACGGACTTCGAAGAGTTTTAGATTCCAGCAACCTCATTCCTCATTAATAATCTCATTTTTGCAAGTAAATAAATTCTATTCTGATAGCTATATTTTTTCTCACTCGCTCTTCTTTCCAATTAGTATGCAAATATCTGAATAATAAGCTAAACCTAATTCTTTAACCCTCTCGCCAAATTTTTCCCAGACTTCATTGAAGGACTTACAATTGATTCCAAACTGTTTGAAATATTTTGGTGTCTCTTCACATGCAAATTCTAATTCTACTCTAGCTTGATCTGCCGTGAGTTTTTTCCTCGAATAAAACCACTTTTCTTCTTCGAGTTCAATTCCATTCTTTGAAAACAAATCTAAATAGAATTCTTTTGGATGGAAATATGCATTATGACCAATATACCTTGTAACTTCTTTGTTAAGGATTTCATCTGGTTCATTACCCTCAATATTTATTGCAATTTGCAAGATGGCACCTTTTTTCAGAATCTGAGATAGTTCTGCAAAAGTTTGAGCTAAACCGACATTCCCTCGGGTCATATGAATATCTTCCAGTCCTAAAAAATTCACAATGAAATCAAATTTCTCTTTTTGAAAACATGAGCAAGTGATATCATTGCCACAATATTCTAATCGTTTCAAGGTTCCAGAATATTCAGTAAGGTTTTTTGTTTTTATATAGGTGTGAAGATCATTATCTAAACCTATACCCACAACTTTTCCTGTTTGATTTTGTAATAAAACTTCATGAGCTAAAAGACCATGACCTGAAGGAAAATCCAAAACCCATTGGGCTTTTTTTAAACCATAAGGGATGAGAGATTGGATAATATCTTTTCGAATTCCTTCAAAATTGAAGAAGAAGTCATTATACTCGTTATCAAATAGAAATTCGTTCTTCAATCGACAATCTTCCATTATTCATCTTCTAAGTTCTGTACCTCAAGAGAATTTTCTTCAATTTTGTAACATGCAAGAATAAATCGCATCTGTTTAGGAGACCTACAAGTCATTCACAATACAAGATCTTTTCAACTGTTATTCAAAGGTAAGTAACAGGAGAATTTAACAGAGCTGGTCGCCTATGTTACTATCTTATCTTCTTATGGACAAAAAACATCGTAAGGTTTTCCTTTCAAAAGAGTTTGTGGTAAAAACACTTGATGAGGAACGAGTCCTTGAGTTTCTGAAATCTATGGAAGGAGTGTTGGCCAATGTGTTTACTGATACTGAGTCAAAGCTTTCGGAAATAAGTTTAAGATTAGACACAACAAATCATCTCTTTCGGTGGGGAGAGTATCTTTGTGGTGTCTTTTTAACTACAATAGAAAGTAAACGTTTCAATACCATTCTCACTGAAACTGTTTTTGAAGTTGAAGGTCGATTTGGAGATCAATTAAAGGCTGAAGAATTATCTGAGAGCTTAATTACTGATATCGGGGGAGTAGTAATGAAGAATTTTGGAGAGGTCATTTTTTCCCCAATTGATGATCTTTCTTCTGTTAATGTTATTTTGGAGAATAAAAATGATTATTTTGTCCATACTGGAGTGGAAGGTTATGAAATATATGAATCTCGAAAAAATGGAGCTGCCATGGGTAATTTTGTTAACTCTCACCCCACCTTATCCTTTCCAGCTCTAGACGAAGTGATTTCAATTCTTCGGACCGATTTACTATCAGTGGGTGAATTAGAGGAAAGAGTTAGGTTACTTTCTGTATCTGATTTAGCTCTGACTTTACGACAACTCTTACGCTTAAATATCGTTGAGTGTTATGTCAAACCAAAAGAAAGAGCTGATCTTATAAAATAATCGAAAGATTAGACAAAAGAATTGATTTATTATTTAAGGATTAATTTCTCCTTCTGTACAATACTAAGAGATATTATTCTTTTAAGAGTACTAGAAATAATTCAGATAATTCGAGTTATTTTTCCATCAAAATCTCCATCAAAACTAGCAAGATATTCTATACTCAATTTTGAGGTTAAAGCAATAATTGATAGATCAGTAAAACTTAGATCGGGATCCTGGTATCTTTCATAGAGTTTCCATGTAAGATCATAAAGATCAGGCGTAATAAACTGAAAATCGATAAATCTAGAGATTCCATTGGTGCTATTACCATAAATAAAGTCATGTAAATTTTCAATCAGCTTTAAATTACCTGTTCGACTAATTAACAGAGTATAACACTCATCTACAATATAATCAGATGTTATTGCCCTACCATATGCGTTATCCCAAATGCTCTCAAATAGATCGTTTGCTTCTCCATTTCGACTATCCCGAGTATTAAGAAAAGCCACAATGACCCCTGTATCTAAGAAAATAGCCATAATTATTATTTCCCTTCAAATTCATAAATAACAGAATCTTCATCGATAGTTGCAGAATTAAAACCAAAATCTGCTTGTAGATTCCGAAATTTTCTTCTTTTTTCCTTTGAAAGTGGCATTTGAAGAGAAAGAATCTTTTGTACAAATTCTTCCTTTTTTTCTGCTTCTTTTAAAAGGAGCTCAAGCAACTCTTGTTGACTCAGTTTTTTCCCAGTCTCAATTAGAATTTTTGCTTGCAATTGATCGAATCGTCGCTTTATTTCATTATTCATTTTTATTGTTGAAGTCATAAGTACAAGTATACTTTATCACTAAATATACTTTACTACTAAACACATCCAATTTTCGAAAGCAATATCTAATTGATTGTTGGAGAAAAAATTTATTCACTTCAGTTCGAAAATTAAGTCAGTTAATTCTTGCTTAGGTATCAAATTGGTAATTAATTGGAGTTTTTGGTCATCTCAGTCCAATTGACTAGGATGAATTATTCTCAAACAAATCAACAATTTTTTCAATTTCCTATAATTCAATATATTTGGTTAAAAACTTCAGGTAAATTGTCAATAACAAAGTGTGTACATAATCAGAGGTTATTTATTTGAAAATTCTTATTTTCAGCGACGTCGAAGGGATTTCAGGTGTTAATGACCCAAAAATGCTATCAGAAGACTTTGATCAAGTTAAGAAATTAACCACAGGAGATGTAAATGCCGCAATTCGTGGATTACGACGAGCAGGCGTTTCTGAAATAGATATTTTTGATGGACACGGGATGGGAGGAAACATCATCCAAGAAGAATTAGAAGACGATGTGAATTATCTAGGAGGGGGATGGATGACAAAATTTCGAGATATGATCCAAAGTGAGATCATTCAGACATATGATGGGATAATTCTCATCGGATTACATGCAGCGGAAGGAACTGCAGATGGTTTCATTAGTCATACCAATACCGGATTATCAGTTTTGAAATTAAACGGAAAATATACTGGTGAAGCTCCGCAAATTGCCTGGTTAGCAGGATATTTTGGAGTTCCTACAATGCTGATTACTGGGGACGACGCAGTAGTTAGGGAAGCAAAAGCATTATTGCCCGGTATCGAAGGTGTTGTTGTAAAACACTCAGTTTCACGAACTGAAACGAAATGTCTTCCCGTAGAAAAGGTTCATTCATTGATCGAAAAGAAATCATTTGAAGTTATCATAAATATCAATAAATTCCGACCATTTGTAATTGAAACTCCAATTAAAACAGACATAATACTCTTAAAACCTGAAATGGCAGATACACTGTCGATAAATCCTGGTTATAAACGAACAGATGAGCGAACTGTCGAATATGTTGCGAATACCTTTATTGAAGCATTCAATGCTTATCATGCATGTAGATCTGTGACACGCTTGTACATCTTAAATATGGCAATAAAAAGAATTTTAGAAATAGAA
>JAEOTI010000696.1 GCA_016839955.1 Candidatus Hodarchaeota archaeon
ACTTCCAGACGCTCTCAGCTTCACGCCAATCTTGTGCTTCGATGACGACTCGATAATTTGGTGCAGATATAACAGATACAACAATACTAACAGATGGGAATTTCTTTTTAGTAGCTTTGAGAGTTTTAGTGAATCCTGTTTTGATTTCATCAATTGCGTTTGATCTAAATGAAATTGTCTTCACTCCCGCTATTAACGAAACAGTTGAAGTTTCAAGTGATTTTTGTACAATTTCGTATAATTTCTCGGATAGATCAGAGTTAATGTCATAAGGTTCAAGGATAACAGGTCCATCAGTCTTTAATTCTAATAAAGCATTAAACAGCGAACCATACTCAGTTTCTAATGAGGATCCAACTTGTTCTAACAATTCGTTTGGCTCTAAACCATTTTGTTCAGCGAATACACGAAAGATACTAGAGGCTTTCTGCGATTGTTTCAATTCTGTTAATTTTGCTCTTCTTTGAGAATCAGTCACTCGTTTGATGCTCATATCTACCTGACGAAGTTTTGAATTGACTCGGAGAACTCGTGCAACGACTCTTTGACCAACTTTGATGTGAGCAGATATTTTTCTAACCCATGTCCGACTTAGTTCAGATATATGGACAAAACCAAGTTCAGGCTCATTTCCATAACCATAAAGATTGAAATAAGCACCATCGGTTGAGACCTTGGTACAATTACCGACAACCAATTCTCCCATTTTAGGAAAAAGACTTTCTGTATCGCTCAATATGAATCCTGCCTTTAACCAACTCTTCTTATTATCTCCTCAGCTTTTATTATAGCTTTTCCACCACTGGGTTCTGTAAGCTCTGCTTCACACACCCCACATTTTATAATGGTAGAAGCATGTGAAAAGATTAATTGTTGGTTTCCACATTCGCATTTGACTTCGAAGAAAAAGGATCTTGTCCTAGCATGTTCAGACATTTGTAGTCAAACCTTTTCACTTTATAGTTGATTTTTAGTTAACTCACTACTTGTATAATCGATCTCTATAGCGAAACCTCTTGATATAAGGGTCTTTTCATTAGGAAAGGGTAGGAAAATCACATCTCCCACTTTAAAAGGACCGTATTGTAAACCATCCGCTCCAACGAAGGACTCTTCAATGGGTTTTATAATCCTGACGAGTGTAAGATCCTCTGAAGGTTCTGATGATTTTTCTATTTGTCCTTTACCCTTTGCTACGTCAATAGAGTCTAGGTTGTAATCACTTCTAGTAGGTTTAAACTCTTCTGATAAATCCTTGTTTTCATTATTTTGTTCGATAAATTCAGCTCTAATCTTTTTAGTTTCAATTTCTTCATAATTTTGCAGTTTTGTGATATTTTCTTTTAATTCATCAAAACATTGACGTTCTTCACGTGTAATCTGTAGGTTTTTTGGATCTAAGGTTGTATCTTGAGCAGATGTTAGAAGTTTATGAGTTCTTATTTTCAAAATGTCATTAAACAAAAATAGCAAGCGATAATTAATCCTTACTTCCATATTATTCTTTGCTTTCTTTCGTAACCGAGTTAAATGACCTTGAAATCTTATAAAAAAGTCTGAAGGAAGCGATGTTAAAGAATTCTTTGAAATCTCATTTCTCCAAACCTTGATTAGTTCAGAATATACATTTTCTTCAGACATCATTAGTTTTCACAAACTGAGGGGCACATTTCAGCTAAATAATGGCTTCATTCATTTCTACATTTTTGAGATTAAAATTTTTGAACATACATTTACATTAATATCAATGTCTTCCTTTGATAACTTTTGTAGTAGGGATTGGATCATTTATGCCTAATGAGCTTGGTGAAAATTCTTCTAATTCAAATCAACTATGGAAATTAAAAGACACTGATAAAGCAGAAAAGGAGCATTTAGAACTAAAAAAATCTAACTTTATAAACTTTAATAAACTCTTTGGCCATATGCTAAGATCTTGGTTAGA
Source organism: Candidatus Hodarchaeota archaeon (assembly GCA_016839955.1). The sequence goes on from JAEOTI010000696.1 coordinate 1,946, forward strand.
TATTTTGTTTTGGGAGCATTATCCAGGTGGAGAAATCCAAACTGATCAATTATGTTCTCAAATTTCCGATTCACAAGAGCTTAGATTTCACGTTCTAAATGTTTATGCAGATGGTGCTGTTTTAGCATCTTTAACGAAAGAAAACAATACTAATTATATTCATATTTCACCTTTCAGTCGTACAGCGGAAATTCTTGTATCAGATATTAATGAAAAGAAAATACATGTATATTCTCATGTAGATCTAGAGACTGGTGTTGGGACAAAACCTAGATGGAGTCTTCGAACAGATCTAAACAAAGAGTTAGAATTACTTCTTTCAAATGCTTACAAAGAAGGTCATAAATTTGTAGAACTCCATAGTGTTGTAGACCCTAACATTCCCCGTGAAGAATGGATTAAATTAGTAAAAAGCTTCCTTAAGAAATGTGGGAACTGAAAGAGAAATCTATTGAGATTTATTTCTTAATCATTATCGTCATCAAAGTCCTCATCGAAATCTTCATCTTCCTCATAAGCTTCATAAGGAGCAAGCAGAAAAACTAACCTAATCGAATCTCCGATAGTGTAAGAAATTTTCAAAGGTTTTCCTGTAGAAAAAGCTAGTTCAAGAGAATCAGCATCAATTTTGATCATCTTTTTTAAGAAATCAAGGGAATAAGGGGCACTCGCATCATCTTCACTACTTCTAAAATCAAGGATATTGGTTTCATCTGATTTATCAACGTCAAAAACTGCTTCATTTTCATCGTATTTACTCTGAAAAGTAATTTTCCCCTCTGGTTTAACAGTAATTTGTATTGAGGATTCAGGGAATAGCCCTATTTTTCCAACTACTTCCTTGAGAAAATCTGGAACTAATTTCATTTCCACATCTAGGTCTAACGATGGATCTTGAAGACGTTCTTCTCCAGGGACTCTAAGTTGCATTAGATAGGTAGTTACGCCTCGTCCTTGAATTTCAATTTTTAACTGATTTGTGTCTTTTAGTAGTTCTAAAGTAACAATATCTTGGCTCCCAAGCTTGCTTAATCGTTTTCGAAAATCTTCAAGGCTAATTGAAATCTGTTGGGATTTCTTACAATTATATTCTGAAAAGAAACTACTGGCAATACTTAAGTCTACCATCGCAGCTCGTTGAGCCTCCATTGATCGTAATGAAATACCATCTTTTGATAATAGGAAATCTCCTTCAGAAAGGATTGCTCCTGCTGCATCGAGCACCATACGGAAGATTTTTGGATCAGCAATTGTTGCATTGAAGCTCATTAGTTCTTTACATCCTCTAAATTTTCCTCGACAAAAATCAATTATATGTAATTACTAAATGAACCTTTTATTTCAAGTGTTACCAAATGATAGTATCGAACAAATTTTCAAATTTTCAAGGCAGTCTCTCCAAACTATTTAAGGACGACCCCCCTACTCAACTATGAGAGAAAAAGGAATGGCAGTGAGTTGTCGAACAGAACAAATTTGGCTGAGACCGACTCCAACACTACGAGCATTAACCTATTCGTCCAAAAATCTCTATAACGAAGCAAATTACCTGGTTCGACACTGGTTCATTAAGACTGGGGAGTGGATCCGTTATAATACCTTGAACTGGCTTCTTAAGGATGTTCGACAATCAAAAAATTATAAAAGCTTACCTGCTCCAACCGCTCAACAAATACTACGAATTCTCGACAAAAACTGGCTCTCTTTTTTCAAAAGTATCAAAGACTGGAAAAAACACCCTGAAAAATATCTTGGGAGACCTCGCTTTCCAAAGTATCGTAAAAAGAACGGCGAATTTCTATTACCATTCACGAATCAACAGGTACGCCTTAAAAATGGATTTCTTTACCTCCCTAAAGCTATTCTAAAGATCA
>JAEOTI010000697.1 GCA_016839955.1 Candidatus Hodarchaeota archaeon
CAATACCTAGAGCAACTGCTAAAATATAATCATCGGTTCGATTTAACTGAGATTCCGTAAGAAGCGCCACCTGCCAAGGTCCATTTTGAAAACTTGATAGATTCCAAGTATCAACAAAAATTAACACTGTATTACCGTTTGAGTTTAAATTAATAGGTTCTAACGTTGTTTCATTCGTAGAATCGACAAATCTGGAAGTATATTGAGAAATATCTGTTATTATATTTGTATAATCATTCAGAAAGCTCTGATTCATTTGGATGCTTTGAGAACTGTGGGTACTGTTTTCAAACTCAACAAAAGATAAGGAATCATTCCAAGTTTTAAATAAAGAAGATTGAAGGGCTTTAACATCAGATTCTTTTGCGTGAGTAAATCCAATAATACCTAAACCCATTTCTTTTACTTCTAAGGTTGCTTTTACATTAGTTAAATCATTAAAGTTAAAGACCATATAAGTAAGGGGGGAAAAATTCCTAGGACCAACAGATAGCTCTGTATTAATTTTTTTCTGATCTTTAATCAAGATTTGTCCTTGCATAGGACCTATTAATGTAGCTAGGATCAAAATAAAAATTGATAACAAAACATATTGACTCCGGAGAGAAGAAACAGACTTTTCTATATTGATACGTGAATTTATTCTATCAGGAATTATATTTCTTCCAACAACAACTACCCAAGCAATGAAAATTAAGATGTGAACGAAAAGATCTGAAATATCCCAAGTAATTGCTTGTGATCCAAATTCTGCAATTCTTTCTTGTGGAGACCAGTTATAAACGTAGTATAACCGCCCTTCACTTGAAGATAAACGGTTAACACTCATTGTAAGACCTGTAATGGTAAAAGGAAGAAAACCAAGAGGTTTCACACTTGTTTCGAGTACGAAAGAGAAATCGTAAAATCGATCACTCAAAGGCCAGAAAATTGCAATTGGACCCATACCTAAATCCAATAATATGTGTAATTCCCAAAAAACAGCAGCGAGAATGATCATGTCTCCATAAAAATCGTAGTTATCCCCTTTCTTTACTAGTTCGTTCTTTACAATAAGTCCAATAAGCAAAATGAGAAGAGGGCCAAAAATCGAATGCGATGGTCCACGATGGAAGAGATAAACAAAATCAAAGTCTGGTAGGACAGTAACTAGGTTTAATATAAGAAAATGGATTTTTTTTCGTTCAGAAAACTCCTTTCTTAATCTTTCACCCATTGTAATCCAAACGAATAAACCTGCAAGTGCAAAATGAGTAGGAGAATAAGTCATGTTCAAGCCCTCAAAATTCACAATCAGTGAAAATTCGAAATACCACACCTATTTGATAGGTTACAACAAATGAGTCAAATATTCATTTGCTTTCAAACAAATAATTCAATTCGTTTAGGGTGTAACCCAACACCCTCTATTCCCTCAGCAAAAGCCTTGGGAACTACTTTTTTCATAATATTGTATGCTCCGTTTACATCAGCATTGATTAGAGTTCCATCTGATGTTCGGAATAATCCCCTCTTAATTCGTTTGCCTTGATACTTGGAGTGTTTTTGGATAGGTTCGTTGTCGAGGAAGGAACATTTAGAGGTGTAGTCTTCATCTGTTGTAATGAAGTGAATCCCTTCATCTTCACACTTGTACTCTAACTGTTTTATTAACATATAGAAAGGTACATTAACAAAATGCTGATTATTCTTCTTACCAATGTTAATGTTTTGCTTCCATTTTTGATTATATCCTACTACTAAAGTATCAATCTTATTTTTGAGACATCAATTAATCAAAAAACGACTCGCTTTGTGTAGACGATCTTTTATTTGTTTTTTTTCTATTTAAGAACGTATGTTGTTGTTTTTTACTACTTTTGAGTTCTATTCTGTCATAAATACTTTGTAACATACTATTTTGTTTGTTAAAATATTGATTTAAAGCTTTAATACTCTTACCATTGAGAACAATTGGTGGTGCACCAATGTTATTTACTAAAGTTAAAAGATTGTTGAGACCTAAATCAATACTAACAACTCTGTTCTGTTGTAATTGTAATTGAGGGGTATCTCTCTCGTAAATGACCTCTAGCAAGTATCCTATTCCTTGTGGAAGAATCCTAGCACCTTTGAGTTTGTGTTTGACTCGTGTTTTAATCTTCAGAATATCTTTGGGGAAGTAAATAAACCCATTTTTGAATCGTACTTGCTGACTCGTGAATGATACTAGTAATTCTCCATTCCTTTTACGATATTTTGGAAGTTTTGGTCTACCAAGATACTTTTCAGGATTTTTTTTCCAATCTTTGATAGATCTGAAGAACGATAACCAGTTCTTGTCTAGAAGTCGTAGTATTTGTTGAGAGGTTTGAGCAGGTAATTTCTAGATTGTTGAACATCCTTAATAAGCCAATTCAAGGTATTATAACGTATCCATTTGCCAGTCTTAAAGAACCATTGTCTAACAATGTAATTTGCTTCGTTATAGAGGTTGTTAGATGAATGGGTTAAAGCTCGCAGTGTTGGAGTCGGTCTCAGCCAGATTTGTTCTGTTCGAAAACTCACCGCCATTCCTCTTCCTCTCATTTTTAAACAGATTGGTTTTCCTTAAATAGTTTGAAGAGAGGGACTTGAAAATTTACTAGGAATTGTTTGATAATATCATTTGATAACATTTGAAACAAAAAGTTCGATTTATTATTATATATTAGAAACTGAATTTTCTTCAAGTTGAAAGGATCTAGAGCTTAAGGAGAGTAACCAAAATTGACTGTAGTAGTCGATGAAATTCACATTAAAACCAAGAAAGAGTTAGATATCGTTGATATTACACCCGTTCTTCAAAATTGCTTAGGTAAATGTGATTTGAAGAATGGGACTCTAAACGTTTTCATACCTGGTGCTACTGGAGCAATTACCACTATTGAATACGAGCCGGGCTTAATAAAAGATCTTCCTGCCGCATTAGACAGATTAATCCCAAAAAAACATTACTATTTTCACCATGAGACTTGGCATGATGATAACGGTCATAGTCACGTAAGAGCTTCTCTGATGTCTCCATCTCTTACTATTCCTTTTGTTAAAAGTCGCTTGATTCTTGGTACTTGGCAGCAGGTAATTTTCGTCGAATTAGATACTCGTGCACGAAGTCGTAAATTAGCTGTGACAATAATTGGTGAATGAGACGTTTGGGAATCTATTCAAGTCCTCCTTGAATATCTTTCACCTTTAAAAGACGGATAGCTATATAAACTAAAGGAATAAGGGCTACAATAGCAATACTAATCCAAGTTCGATTGATTGCCTCTGCAATTCTTTTATTTTCCTCTGTTGGAATATGGATATTAGTATCGATCAAATGGATCGTTTCATTATAACTAGTCCCTCGATTTTTCCAGTTAATCCACAAATTTCCTCCCGCTAATACCCCTGTAGTCATTTCATAAAAAAAGCTGATTTTAAATTGAACCGTTCTGTTTATTTGAGATGTTCCAACCTGCCAAGAATTAACGGTCCCTAAATCAGTAATTAATTGATTTTGATCTTCTACAGTAAGAGAAATGTTAAACGTTTTAATCTTCGAGCCAATAGTGATATTTTTTGGATGAATCCAGAAGGGTGTATAATTTGGAACACCTTGATCAAAATAATCACCATATATGGCTTCTAGGAGACCATCTGGTGGAACATTTACATTTGATAACAATCTAGAAGATCTATTTTCAACCATAGTCCCATTTTCCACACCTTTTATCCATCCAACATCAAAGATCACATTAAGCGTAGATGTTATTGTTTCATTTTGGGAGTCTTGAAAGTCTCCATAGTGAACTTTTAAGAGAGCTGGCAGGAAGGGTATGCCGTCTATCGCCACATACATTCTGTAAGTAAGTTTAAAACCCGTAAAAGGTATTTGTTGGTTCTCTGAAGTAATGTTACTAGTAGTAGCAGAACTTTCTGGTCGAATCATATAAATGGTCAGAAAAAGAATTATCAGTGTAATAATGTGAAAATGATGTTGTTTCATTTTAATTGACTTCATATCAATTAAAACCTAAAAAAATAATCTAATAACGTTTTTCAAGATTTACAAGTTTACTGGAGATTGATGGGACAATTCTATGGGCAATAAAATCATTTGAAATTTTGGATTTTGACTTCAATGACCAATAAAATCATTTGTAATAACCTAACAAAAAGCTATAGGAGTATCTCTGCTCGAATAAGGATCAAAGCTTTAACAAATTTCAATATGTCTGTAAAAGAGTCTGAATTAACTGCATTAATTGGTAGAAATGGCTCGGGTAAATCCACAATCCTTAGAATTCTCGCAACATTAATCAAGCCATCATCCGGGACCGTTATAATAAACAGTGACACATTTGGGTCTTTGGATATTAAGAAAGATGGTAACAAAGTTCGAAAGGAAATTGGATTCTTATCTGAGAACCCCTACTTCTATTCAGAAGTCTCAGCATATAATACATTATTATATTTAGCCCGTTTACGAGGTAATAAAGATCCTGAAAAAGTAATTCAACTATTAAACAGATTTAAACTGAAAAAATGGGCACACGTCCCAATTAATGTTTTTAGTCATGGAATGCGTCAAAGAATGGGAATTGTTTCTACTCTCGTTTCGGACCCGTCAGTGATTTTACTAGATGAACCATTTCAAGGCCTGGATACACAAAGTGTTGCTGAAATTGCGACTATTCTAAGGGAAGAACAAACAGAGCATATGAGGACAATACTTTACACAACTCACGATCCAAGAATGGTCGAAGAAGCAGATCGTTCAATTAAAATTGAGACAGAAAACATAGGGGGAAGAAACGCTTGAATAACATAACGACAATTACTATTTTCGAAACAAAACGGTTTTTATTTTCCTCAAAGATTATCCTCATTTTTTTAGTCTCAACTATCCCTACTCTGTTTTATTTACAATTTGTTTCAAGAGAAGCTCCAATAATTGCGAATGTAGAGGGTACACAACTGGAAATGACACTATTAGCAATTTTAGTTTACTTCAGCCATTTTATAGGAACTCTCGTAGCTATACTCGTAGTAACAGATCTAATTGCAGGAGAACGCTCCCTTGATGTTCTATTAACGAGTGCAACGTCACGTACGACAATTTTAATCGGTAAAACAATGGCATCTCTTGTCATTACATGTTTAACATTATTTTTTTGTTTTATTTCATCTATCTTTGTATTTATGGCTTTAGCTGATCTTCCATCAATTGAATGGCATATCAGAAGTTTTATAATCTCAGTTGGTCTTATAATTTTTCCAATAGCCTTTTCTTTATTGTTCAGTGTTATTGCGCTATTACTTCGTGATTTATCTCCATCCACAGCAACTTATCTTCCCCTATTTCTTTTTTTTATTTCACCTTTCATTATTTGGACAAGTATTTCTCTCCGTTTTTTCGAAGCTGGGATGGCAGATTATACCTATCTAGGTTGGGTGGATGAGATCATTTCTTATGAATTTAATATGACTGG
>JAEOTI010000698.1 GCA_016839955.1 Candidatus Hodarchaeota archaeon
CTCGAATGGTTTCTTGGGTAAAGTCACATTATCATTAAACGATTTTAGTATTGGAATATCTAATGCTGATTTGTAAACATGGATTATCATATCTTCCATGAATCCTAACAGATCCTCAAAATCATACCAAGGCATTTCTGCTTCTATATGCGTATATTCTGTTAAATGTCTTCTCGTACGAGATTTTTCTGCACGAAAAGATGGAAGAACGCAAAATACATTACCTAGCGATGGTAAAACTGTTTCTAAGTATAACTGACTGGATTGTGTAAGATAGGCTTCTTGTTCAAAGTAATCAAACGAAAATAACGTAGATCCTCCTTCTACCTGTGTTTGAACAATGGTGGAGGGTGTTACTTCCACAAATTCTCTTGAAAAAAAGAAATCACGGAAACTTCTTGTAACTAAATCCCTGAATCGCATAATCTGGGAAGCCTGTTCCCCTCGTAATACTAAGTGTCTTTTGTCCAATAGAACTTGGACTCCTGAATCAGGACGGATTTCATGTTCTAACTCTGGTAGAGCATAGGAAATTACTGGTTCAATACCTGAAATTTGTAGCTCTAGTCCATTATATGGGGCACGTTTATCCTCTTTAACAATTCCTTCAGCTATAACCGCTGTTTCTCTTGTCAATTTTTGTGCTACCTTGAAAGCTTCTTCACCGCTAGTAGGTTTTACAATTGATTGTATATAACCAGTAGCGTCTCGTATAACTAGAAAATTTAATTTTCCTTGTCTACGTACGTGATGAAGCCATCCTCTTATTTTAACTTGTTCACCAATTCGTGTTGAAAGGTGTTTAATTGAAGTGTAACTCAATATTATGCCCTCATAGTTTTTTCTAACACAGAAAAGCTTCTTTCCTTGCTTTTTTTCAATGTTAGTTATTACTCAAAGAATGGTTTTGTTCTATACTCCCAAAGCTATTTCTCCAAATGACTCCCCAGTAACTAATAATAAAGAGTAAAATTAGTATTGAGCCTAAATATGTGTGGATAATCGATTTAATGACTGGATCTGTGTAAAGACTAGCATTAATCAATGCAATTATTCTCAGTAAATTCGTTAAATAGACCCCTATGAATCCTAGTGAAAAATAGCCAATAGTTTTCTTTTTATTCCAATTTATCTTTCGCTTTGTTTCAATTCCAAAAAGTAGGAAACTACAAGTAAAAATCATTAATCCGTATACACCAGAACATTCCCTGATTATATCTATCCTTACTATATCCTGCGATCGGTCGAATAATAGACTCATTGGATCCACGACCGTAAATGAGATTTGAGATATATTTGCAAGGAGGACAGTGATCAAAATAATGAATGGAATTCCAATATAGAGTAACTTAATCTGTTTATTATCAGATATTCTTCTCCTCTTTTTACAAACAATAGCTGAAAAAATGACTGAGATCATGAAAATTAATATTTCCCAAGCAAATAGGATATTTACAACGATTATTGAGGTAATTTTTGTCAAAAGATCAGTTAAGCTAGATTGCAAAACTAGCTCATCGATACGGAATATTAGAACACTAATAATAATTATAATGAGCTCGGGTAACATTGTCTGAGAGAGGTGTGGTTCAAACATCATAGAATAAATATAGATGGCAGCTACTACTATCATGATGTTAATTATATCAGGAATTGGGAAAAAAGATCTTGTAAATAAAATTATTCCACATACAAGGCAAACTAATGTTACTACCGAGCGAATTATGTCTTGTTGTGGTGTTAATTCCATTTAAAATACCTTATCATAATATGAATGGGAAGTGATAAAAACAGATATACTCATTAATAGTCAAATTAATTATAAATTTGTTGTAAAGTTCAGGCAAATAGAGTGGAATTTTGATTTTCAACAGCTTACGTAACATTTAAAGTTATTTAACGACTAATAGATGCTCCACGAAGAAGATGTGAATCCATGGTTAGGTATTCTAGTAAAGTAATCCTTTTAGGACAAGGTTCTGTTGGAAAAACATCTGTTATTCGTAGATTTGTTAAAAAAGCGTTTGAACACGACTACAAAACAACAGTAGGCTCTAATTTTTTAATTAAAAAACTTGAGTTAGATGATGACACCCGTATGACCATGCAGATCTGGGATTTAAGTGGTCAGGACAGTTTCAGGAACATTCGTACTCAGTATTTTCTTCATTCTCACGGAGGTATCATGGTTTTTGATTTAACTCGTGCAGATACTCTTGATGACCTTGAAAAATGGTATTTTGACTTTAAAGAGAAAGCTGGAGGTGTCCCATTGATGCTGTTTGGTAATAAATGCGATCTAAAAAAAGATAGAGCAGTTACCACTAAAGAAGGACAGGCAAAAGCAAAAAAATGGGGTGCGACATATTTTGAAACTTCTGCTCTTGATGGAACTGGAGTAGAGGAAGCATTTTTTCTTCTAGCCAATCAAATTGTTGCCCACATCGACCGCAAACGTGAAGCTTTAGGTCGATAGTAACACGATTCTAACAGAAGTCTTGTTTTTCTATTCGTCTACAGATAATTCGTGCTATTTTTTCGAGTTATTTACCAATGTATAAAAATAAACAGA
>JAEOTI010000699.1 GCA_016839955.1 Candidatus Hodarchaeota archaeon
AAATTTAAGAGAAATAATAATTGGAGGTGCATGTTCCTTATTTTTAAGTAAAGAGGTAAAGCCATTATTGCAATCAAATGAACGATCTGTATGGTCAGAAGTTTATAATAATGCATCTGAAGAATGGTCCAAACTAGAGGAAAAACAGTATACTCTTGCAGCATATTCAGAATTTGGTCAAGGAAAAATTATTGCGATTGGAGATATTGATATATTCACTAACAATTCAAGAATAGGCATAAATTCATTGGATAATCGAAAATTTCTTCAGAATATTATTAATTGGTTAATAAATCCTGTTAAGGAATCTAAGGTTAAATCATTTATCCTTAATCAACTCGGTGATCTCCAATATGAAATTAGAGAGACTAACAAAGTATTAAATAATATCATAGAAACTATGACCATTTTAGAAAAACGAATTACTTATTTGGAAAAAAATTCAAAAGAATATATGCAACCATCAGATCAAGAAGAAAGTTTTGAAACTTAATCAACTTAAGAAGTCTTATTATTAAATATTCGAAGAGAATATCAAGTACTTTTTCTTATTATGATTAAATATTAAAAATTTCGAAATTTATCTAAATTATCAATTATCATTAATATTGCTAATTTTAAGGAGAAAATAAAATGCCTTTAAAAACTCCAAAAGAATATTTAGAGTCTATTAAAAGACCAATTAATTTATATATGTTTGGCGAAAAAGTAAAAGAATTTTGGAATCACCCTATCATCAAACCTTCAATAAATACTGTAATGAAGATTTATGAGTTAGCCCAAATAGATGAGTATAAAGAACTAATGACAGCAAAATCTCATTTAACGGGTGAAACTATAAATAGGTTTACTCACATTCATCAATCCGTAGAGGATTTAATAAAAAAAGTAAAAATGCAGAGACTACTCGGACAAAAAACTGCTTGTTGCTTTCAAAGATGTGTAGGTTTTGATACTGCAAATGCACTATACAGTGTAACTTATGAGATGGATAAAAAGAATAATACTAATTATCATGAACGTTTCAAAAAATATTGGATTGAAGTTCAAACGCAAGATTTAATGGTTGATGGAGCAATGACAGATACGAAGGGTGATAGAAGTAAAAGACCAAAAGATCAACCCGATCCCGATGCTTTTCTACATATAACTGATGAGAATGATGATGGAATCATAGTTCGAGGCGCAAAAGTTCATCAAACAGGATTTCTTAACTCTCATAGGGCAATCGTTATGCCCACACTCTCTCTAAGACCCGGTGAAGAGAAATATGCAGTCAGTTTTGGAATTGATACAAATGCTGATGGAATCACCCTAATATATGGAAGACAATCATGTGATACAAGAAAATTGGAAAATGAGAAACTAGATATTGGAAATTTTAAATATGGTGGACAAGAAATTTTTGTTGTTTTCGATAATGTCTTTATCCCTAAGGAGAATATCTTTATGAAGGGTGAAATCGATTTTGCCGGAGAATTGGTTAATCGTTTTGCGGGATTTCATCGACAATCTTATGGGGGATGTAAAGTGGGAGTTGGAGATGTACTTATAGGGGCTACAGCTCTAATTTCGGAATACAATGGTACTCAGAACGCCTCTCATGTTAGAGATAAACTTGTTGAAATGACACATTTAAATGAGACTTTATATAGTTGTGGTATAGCGTGTAGTTCTTTAGGTTTTCAAAGAGAAGCAGGAAATTACGAAATGGATATGTTATTAGCTAATGTGTGCAAGCAAAATGTTACTCGATTTCCTTACGAAATAGGACGATTGGCCGAAGATCTGGCAGGGGGATTGATCTGTACAATGCCATCTGAAGCAGACATTAATTCAAAAGAGATTGGACCATTAATTGAGAAATATTTAACGACATGTGAGGGAATTTCTGCTGAAGATCGCTTTAAAGTATTACGGTTTATTGAAAATTTAACAATGGGTGTTGCATCCGTAAGTTATCGAACTGAATCGATGCATGGAGCAGGAAGCCCTCAAGCACAAAGGATTATGATATCGAGACAAGCTAACTTCGAAGATAAGAAAAAATTAGTCAAAGAAATTCTTGATATCGAAGAATAAATTAGTACATTAAAATTTGGTTATATCATTTATTACTTTTAAAAAAAAAAGAGTAATATTCTATTTTTAATTTCCCTTATTCATGATTGATCTATCTTATGATCAAATATTTTCTGCTTTTGAGGAGATTTCTAACAACTATAAAAGGAAAAATCAGTATTTTGATATATTATATGATTCTTTATCCGCTGTATTCATAGAAAAAAGTCCGTTTGAGGAGGATATTTCGGCTAACATAAAGACCTCTGGCATTGTTGCAAGAACATTTGATGGAACTTGGAATGAAATAGCATTCGATGATTTTTCTAAGCTTAGAAATATTGTAGAAAAATTACCTAAAGTTGTTAATAAAGGAGAAGAAATCGTTGAATTTGATGGCTGGAAGTTAAACAAAGAACTTAAACCTAAAATTAATTCACAAGAAGTCCCGATTGAAGAAAAACTAAAGAAAATAACACAAATTTTTAACTTTGTTCAAAATTACGATAAAAGAATCGTAATGTGTCAAGTGAAGTATTTAGAAACCGAACTTACACGTATTTTCGTTAATAATGAAGGAAGTCAATTAAGACAAGTTATTCCCCGTACAAGATTTTTAATTTTTCCTATCGTAAAAAAAGGTATGAAAGTTGATTTTGATCATTTTGTAATTGATGGCGAAATGGGTTTTGAACTTTTTGGTGAATTAACTGACGGTAAGTTAGAACAAATAGCTGATA
>JAEOTI010000096.1 GCA_016839955.1 Candidatus Hodarchaeota archaeon
ATGTATCTTAAGGATACCCCGACTAGTATTTAGTAATATTAGGAGAAAAAATTCCCCTTTTGTTCCGAATTCTCCTATTTTCTACGTATAATAAAAACATACTACTCTATAAGGTTCTAAGATTACTTTCGTCATTTTGTATAAAAGTATGCTAATGAATGAGTAATTTTTTCTATTTTTAATTAAGGAATTCCTAACAGTAGCTTAATATAATCTTGATCAGGAATTAATTGTTTTTCCATCCAATTTAAGATATTAAACAATTCTTTTTCATCAACTTCTTTTTCAAGAATTAATTCTTTAATTTTAACCCAGTAATCTAATTTAATTTCTAACTTGCTATCGAATTTTTTTTCTAACTCGCTATCTAGAAATTTAAATGCTGTAAATAAAGCGCTAAATGCTATAATTCGTTCATCATAACATGATCTGATCTTTCTTTTGGTATACCGTTCTACTAAATTCAAAGCAATCTTTTCTGTTGAACCCAAATCAGCGAATTTTCTAAGACGTTTCGATACTATACGAATAAGTGATTTTGCTCGTTCATCAAGAAGTAATTTTCGCATATACCATCTTTTGGCACTTTCTCTATCGTAAATGTCTTTAATATAATTATAAGTCTTCGGAATCTTTTTCTCTAACTTTGCTTCTGAAATAGCTTTTTGAAGGTCTTCACCTGACATTTTATTGATTGCTTTATATGCTGAACTTGCATCTAAGCCAATAATTACAGCATTTTCAATAAATTCCATTTTTCTAAATGAATATTCTTCTGGATGAAAAATTCTCAGATGTTCAAGAATTTCTTCTGGCACTCGATTCCCACAGATGTCACATTCGTATTTCCTCCTTTTTCCCATCAGATTTCCCTCTATTGTAATTAATACGATATTAAAAAGAGTAGTTAAGTTCTTATGATTAACTAGAGAAATCAATCTTACAATTCAAATGTAAAGGCTTTTGAAATAATACTTTTTGTATTTTAAATAACTCTTTATTGTAATATTATGTCTAAAAATACTATTAGGTGGGGTGTTTAATTGAGCACTAACTATTTTGATTGTGATGGTTGTAGAAGATCAAGAATAAAAATAGAAGATGAATATTCTATTGATGGTAAAAGCTTTTGTCCTTTATGTGCCATCGAAAAAGTTTGGTATGCCACTGTTAAGGAAAGTAAAAGCTCTACGAATAGTTTAGATAGAGAGGATGCTTTAACAGTAGTAAAAGAACATAGTATCTTTACAGATCAATATACTCATTTACGAGCTTTTGAAACAGCGGTAAGAGCAATGAGTCAACTTTTACAGTTTAGCTTAGATGGACGGATAGAGATTGAAAATATGGAAGAATTTATGAAAAAATACAAGAAAAATTTTAAGACAGAAATTTTACCAGTTCTTAAAAATTCAGGGATAATAGAAGACTTTGATGATGATATTATTCAACCATCAGAACTCCTTGATGAAATTATTGATGACTTTAATGCTCAGAAAATGGATGTTGCTATCAAAAAATTAGATGGTTTGGTTAGTATAGCTACTTTGAGCGAAGGAAAATATCGTTCAAAAGTTAGAAGAATCTTCTTAGCAGCTGTTAAGAAAGACTGCTTGGATTCATCTGGAGAATTTAAATCTACAGAACTTACTGATAGAACATTAATGAATATTGCTCAAGATTCAGGAGCTAGCGAAAAACAAATAATGAATCAAAGATTAAAAATGTTAAAATATGATTTCTTCTTTGAAAGTCGTAAATCCACAACTAAAGAAATTATTGACCCAAAAACCAATAAAAAAACTCCAGTTAGAATCTGGACTGTAAAAGCACCGTGGGTAAGAACGATAGCTAAAGTTCTTGTTAGAATGAGAGAGATGGAACGAGATAGGGTTCTTACGTGATTGGGTTTTGATATGTTTCGACTTAGCGGAGAATTTGCTAATAATTTAGTTGAGAAATGTTATCAAATAATCAAATATCAAAGGAAACATGGCATCCAAAATGGGTTAAGGGGATTCTTATTTTACGGTGTGCCTGGTACTGGGAAAACAACGTGTGCAACAGTGATAAGTCAAAAACTTGCTTTTAATCCAAATCAAATTGGAAGATTTGATAGCGGAGACATTGCTGATGAAAAATATGGACGAAGTGAAAAAAGAATAAAAGAAATTTTCGAAAAAGGCTTTGATCTACTCATTTTTGATGATGTTGATGGGTTATTCTTAACTAGAAGTTATGGAGTAAAATTAGAAACCTGGTACCTCACTCATCTTAACGTGTTATTCGGACAAATCGATAATTTAGATACTAGTAGAGTCATGGTCATAATGACAACAAATAGGATTGATTTGATTGATGAAGCTTTGAAAGATAGGTTATTATTATTTGAGTTTCCTCTTCCTCTAAAGGAAGTCCTAAGAGAAGTAGCTCAAAAAAGATGTAAAGAACTTGGTCTTTCAGATGAAAAATTTAAATCCATTCTTGATGAGGTTTCAAATAATTCTGAAATTAAGACTTTTAGAGACATTGAAAATTTTGTTATTTCTCAATATGTCGAGATGTTTTAATAACTCGTTATTATGGTATTAAGGGTAACTATCATGTCTGACGTGTTATTAGAAGGATATTTAATTAAAATAATATTCTCTGAGGCAAATCCCCAAGAGGAAATAAAATTTCTCCGAAATCTATGTAACAAGACTGAACATATTAAAATTCTTGACAAAAACCACTTATTTGCTGATAATTCCATTATAAGTCTTTATATCATTTCAAAATTAATCAATCAATACGACCCACTAATTTGGGTGTATGAATTGAAAGAATTTATGGAGTTTAAAATACCAAATAGTATTAGAAAACTAGCTCAAACTAATGAGGAATTCTATTCCGAAACTGTTGTCAATCAATTAAATAAAATCAATTTAGAAGAATTAGGTGAAAATGATGCCACAATTGAATAATGATGAAATGGGAGAGACCGAAGCTAGTCTTTTGAAAAAGTTAAAGGAAAGAGCATCCCGAAGCGAAATTAGTAAGGAGATCGATGAGTTTGTCCGAAGCAAAATGGAAATTTGAATTAAACAATATTGGCGGTTTGTCTGAGAAAAATGAATTTGATATTCTCTCTGGATTAAACATAATTGAAGCACCAAATGCAACGGGAAAATCTAGTATTACAAATGCAATAAGATTGCTATGTGCTGAAGGACTAGCAAAACGTGAACGTGATAATTTCTTACAAATTGCCTTAAATGAAAATTCCGCGAGAGGAGCAGTAAACCTTTATTCAGAGGGATTGAAATATCAGACTATTTTAACAAGAACTCCTAGTGGTAGTATTACAATTAGATCGTCAGACCTCCCTTGGGAATCTCAAAAAGCATTTGAAGTTGCGTTCTGTGTTCCTGACTCGGAACTCGTCCAGATTATTAATAGTAATGGGAAAGGGTTGAAAAATTGGTTTACGAAGCTCAGCGATGTAGAATATTATTCAACTCTTCTAGACTCTTTTCTTAATCCAATGCTTATTGAAAAACAAAGAGAAAAAAATACTTATCAAAGACAAATGAAAGAAGATCCAATATCCTTGGAAGATTCCATTTCAAAGCTTAAAAAACACCTTAAGGAGTTGAATAAAGAAGAAGAAGAGATTGACAAGAAGTATGTTGACCTTGGTTACCAAGAAGAGGCGAAAAAACAGCAGAAATTAAGAGAGAAAAAAAGG
>JAEOTI010000700.1 GCA_016839955.1 Candidatus Hodarchaeota archaeon
CGTCGCGATCAACACGACCACTTAAAATAGAACTTGCTAATCGTTGACAAGCTTCCAATAAATCAAATTTGGGTTGTCGTTCAGAAACCAAAAGCATAGTTAATCGTAGGATTTCTGTTTTTACACCTGTAAAGTCATAAACCCACGCCTGTTCAGGAAGTCCAAGACATTCAATACTAAATTGACTGGTTTCCATAAAAATATTTTCTTGTTTTAATTCATGGAAAGGTGCTAGGACTACTTCAAATAAATCGAAAGAGGAGCTAGGAACATTACCAAGTACTTCATGACGTTTGTGTTTATCCATGAAACTAAGTCCAAATAAGTGACGTTTTTTCTGTGTTTGAGAACCAAAACGTCCCGATACAAACCCACTTGGTTTTTCTACTCCAATAGCTGTTCTTTCTTCTACCTTAATTTTCTTAGAAAGCCATTCTAGGATGATATCCGGTCGAAATTTGTCACTTTCATAAATATATGCTGGAGCTATTTCTTCTTTTTCCATAATGGTTAATTTTCTTCCAATAAGCTTCTCTGATAAGTATTCCAATTGTTTTGTAGAAAAACCAGCAGCGCCCTTATATTGTTGAGCCTTTGCTTCATCATAGGCTGTTTTTATATCCCACATTTCTTCACCTGTGGGATTTGCTAGTAATCGTTCAATGTAAGATGTTCTAAAAGTTTCTTCTGATGCAGCAGCGTATATTAATGCATCAGTGTATTTGTTTTTCTTTTTATAAGTAACATTAGGTCCATAGAAGTTTTTACCTGCTTCTTCTGCTTCATTAAGAGTCTTTCTATAGGTATGAGGATATAAGATCAGACCTAAAAGTGTAGTAATATCTAGTCTTTTCGCATTTTTCAGATATTTTTCTCTTTGACCTAAGATTTCAAATCGAAGAGTTTTTATCTCGTTAAAAAGAAAGTTTGCTTCTTTGTCTTCTAAAACTTGTTTCCAGGAAGAAATATTCTGTTCTTTTATTCTCCAAGTTGCTCGTTCTTGAAGTCTTCGAAGTGCATTTTCTTTTTCTTCAAGTCCTGAAAGGTCAAAGACTTCACTAAGAGGATTCAGCCATTGTTCTATTAACCCTAATGACTCAAAAAACTTCATTGTGGCCAATCGTTCATCATCTAAATTCTTTGGTAAATTTCTACTTCTTCGGATGATATTAAGTTGAGGGGAGAAAAAATCAATGCCAACATCCCCAACATCATCTTTTAACAAATCATCCATCTTTGAAAGCTCTTGACTTCTCTCAAACGCCATCTTACAAACATCCTAACAAATATTTAAGGAAGTTTATTTTCCTAATTCATGTTCGTCGGTGATCGTTTCTTCATCTTCTTTTTTTTCAGGAGTTGATTCTTCCTGTATTGTTTCTTCTGCTTCTGAGTATATTTCTTCCTTTGGTTCGGTTGAAACGGTATCTGAGGTAGTTTTTTGTATGACTTCGTCAGAGTGTCCTTCTGTTGTGGATTCTAGTTGCTGTTCTTCCATTTCAGCTTCCCCTTTTTGTTCAAAGTATGTCTCTTTAATATCTCGCATCATTGTCGCTTGACCAGCAAAATATTCCTCAAAGAGGGATTTTGCAATCTCATGTCTTCGTTCTACATTAGTTGTTGCATCACCAAACATCAGTTCTGTTGACTTTAATGCAAGAATTCCAGCATATATGTCTGAGGGAGAAAGAGAATCGATATCATAACCAGAACTAGTGGCCCATCTAAAGATTTCTTTTCCAAATTGCTTTACAAGAACTTGAGGAGTATCTGTAACGTATTGGAGTTCTCCTTTTAAATCAGTATCACCCATGAGAGCGAGTTGTTCTTGAACTCTTTCTTCCATCTCTATAAAGTAAGTCTCCCCTCTATTACTAAGGACAATGTGAGGACGTCGGAAAACTTGTCCCATTTCAAATATACCCTGAGTATCTCTGTTTAAGTTTTCGATTTCTAGTATTCCTTGGAGTAATTCATCTCTTACAGGATCAAGAATCTCCTTACGAAGATTTGCTTTTCTTCGTGACATTATTGTTCCTTGGATTTTCTCTTGGCTACCAACTGGAAGTGGAATCTGACTTTCTAATTTTTCAATATCTGCTTCCATTACAGTTAAGCCAACATCTATCAGGATGTTCCGTATTTCAAATTGATCTGTATCAATGGGTATAAGATAATCTTTTAATGCCTCTACAACTTCGTCTCGCTGTTCAAACAAGTGGAATAATCTATTAGCATACTCTGTGTAAGCTGCACTCTTAGCATAGTCGGTTCGAAGGGTCAAGAGTAATCGGGAATAAACACTCTTATATTTAGCTAAATTTGCAGCTCGTATGATTAAATGAGATAATTGATGATTTGTTGGGTCCTCTTCAAGCCAAGCTTTTAAATCATTAATTAATTCAAACGCTTTAGAGTTAAAATGTTCTTTTGCTCTTCTATCGTCTCGGAGAAGCGCATAAAGCCACAAAAATGTAATACGTAGCTTATAAAACAACTCATCTCCACAACTTATTTGTTCTAAGAGCATATTTTCATGAGTTTTTAATCGAGGATGTTGTTCTCCAACGAAAGGGTAGTCTCCAGATTCTTCGCCTACAAAGCGGCGTCTCAGATATTTGTCTGCCTTCTCAGGATCAAGAAGAATATCTATGACAGTTTCTACTTCCGGATCAGATATTGTGAATAAATGATTGGTTAAGCCAGATAGAAATCCATACATTTCAATAATTGGTCTTGCTGCAGGAACCACATTGTGTTCAATTAACTTTTCAAGTTCAAATTGGTTAAGTTCCCCATCAGATCTACGGTATGGTTCAAGGGATGGATCAATACCTTCAACAATGGTTTTTCGGATGTCTGAGAAGAGATCGTTAATGGATTCATTATCGGAATCTAAATAAGACCGTCTTACAATAAAATCTAATTCATCCTCTGTTATACCTTTGATAAAATTGGTTGCATCTGCAACAAATCCAAGCTGGGCATACCATGGTCTAATTTGTCCCCTTCCCTCAGTTTCTAAAGCTCGAGAGATGATTGTTTGACGAATTCCTGATGCATCAAACGCATGAACGGAATCATCACCAGCGAGTGATCGTTTGATACTTGCAGCTGCTCCAGAGGTCATACCTGCAAGGAATGGATAACGTTGTATATACATCTCCCCAAAAATACCAAACCACCCTCGATCTGCTGACAAAGATTTCCATTCTCTCCGAGCTTGATCGAAGGGATTTTCATCACGTGACGACATATTTGTTCCCTTTTAGGTTAGATCTTAGAATAATTCCGAATTCGCCGTCCTTTATCATTCAATATCTTGTTTTTATCCTATTTTAATTGATTTTGAATATTCTTTATTAAGTCTGTTCACTTAATAAAGCCTGAAAATCCTTTTCTCCTATGTTATCGTTCGGTATAGGATGTTACTTAACGAAATGGCGTTAATTAAGGAGATTAAATAACTTAATTATAATGTTTAATAACAATTTGATATATTCTTTGGTTATAACATTGATTAAGACCTTAGTTATTCAAAAAAACATATCCATTGTTTAAATAGATGAACTTACTTTTGTCTAGAAACTACCTCTTGAACCCAACTCAATACATCTTCAATTCCCTCACCTGTTAACATTGAAGTAGGGAAAATCGCAAAAGTTCTAATAGATCCTACAAGTTGCATGGCTACAGCGATTTCTCCAGCTTGTAAGGCATTTGGGAGATCTTGTTTATTAGCAATTACACCAATAGGAATACTTCCAGGAGCGTATTCAATGAGCTTTTTGAATTCTTCCTCGTTTTCTAACACTCGTTCCTCCGCTGCAGAATCTACAATGAAAAGAATGATATCTGCAGGATTTTCACCTTCCAGCATTCGAGGCCAAATGGTGCTTCGAAATGCAGTTTGACCCCCAAGATCCATGACATCGAGTTTTAGCCCTTCAACTGAAACTCTGTCTACATTAAGACCTAAAGTGCGAACAGGATTTGTAAATTTATCTAGTCTGAGTCTTTGTAGAAATGTGGTTTTTCCAGCTTGATCTAGTCCAAGAATCATCAATTTAACTGGCTTACCAGGTTTTAAAAAAGATAGAAGCTTTTTTAGCATTCAAAATAGCTCCCAATATTACGTAGTAATTTTTGTTAATTTTTTTTTCATACTTTTTATCTAATGCTACATGTTTTTCTCAAAATATATTTCTATACGCTTGTCTGAAATGTTGGATTAATCAAAAAAAGTTCTGATTTGGGAACACATTTAATACGCAGGATTTTTCAGATAATACATGCCTTGAAGGTATGTGAAGTTTACGAAATCAATCGAAGGTCTTCATAAAGCTAAAGAAACTTAATAGCACAAGACAATGTAAAAGCTTCTCCTCAACTTTAACCAAACTCAGTAAGAATGGAACACAAGTTTCTTTTGGGAATGGATCGAAATGGAACAAGAAATTGCTGCACTAATTATCAAATTAAGTGATGAAGGCCCAAATCCAGTACTAGCAGAAATGGAATCAATGGTTGATCAAGAAGAATCAGAAATGATGCTTATCCGTCTCGGAGCGCAATATATATCACTATTAGGTCAAGCAGAGTCTCGCTACACTGGATTATATGGTCCTGTTCCTGTCCATACAAAAGATGACTGGTTAAGTTTCTTGTACGGATTTGAGATCCAGGATACCTCTTTACAGGATGAAAGACTTCAACAACAAGCCTACTGTATTCTCTCAATTTTCTTTCCCCGAGGTTCAGAGTTTCAATGGGCTTTCTCTAGATTTGCAATTGAAAATTTTCTCAATAGTCTTTTTCAAAACATTAATTCCGTTCAAGAACTTGAATCAAAGCCAAATTTTTTGACTGAGGAAGTTCTTCTACCTTTGCAATCAATACAAGGGGGAGCAGAAATCTCAACTATAGAAGAAAAACCTCAAGACGAAACTATTGATAAAACGAGGATTCAACAAGTTATTGAACAGATACAAACCTTAAAATTATCTAAACGTTTCAAGTGGGGTGTTCTCAACCATTACATGTTACCTAATCAAATATTTGACATGATGACATCATATTTCTTCGCAGCAATAGAAAAAAAAGAGGGAAAGGTATTAACATTTGTCGGGAATAAATTTACATTAGCTTTTACAGATTTTGAGGAATCTACGTTCTTAGATGCCCAGAAAGATCTTCCAAAAAAGACAAATGGTTTTATTATTGCAATTCCGTTTAAAAGTGACCTGATAAAATATATTCTAACCAATATACCAAAATTTCTAAAAAAATATGAGCGGAATCCCGTAGCAATTTGTTTAATAGGAATGATTAAAGACGTTTATGAGGAAGCTGTTGCTGAACTTTCTGCTAATTTACCGAATGAACTGCTTCATAGACCATTCTCCTTTTTCAATCTTTGTGGTCCCAATGATGTGTTAACAATCTTAGACTGGATTCTTCAGCGTACAAAAATGGACGAATAATATTCCTTAAATATCAATTTTCTGTTATTCTTACTCTAGACAAATCGCAGTGTGTCTAGGTGAAAATTTTGATTTATATTGGGACAATGGGCTGGTCCTATGAACAGTTTTAAGTTTTCACAAGATTTTCAGAGTATTGTTTGGCTATTGGAATAATCTGAATATGATATATGTTAGTGATTAAATCGACAAGGTCATCGTCGTTAACTTCTTCATGAACAGCTTCTTCAATAGCCAATTGCTGACAATTTTTATAAAATTCTTGTTTTGATTCCTTATGCGGAACCCACTTGGGATTACAGTATCTATATACTCCAATTATATCATGGGGAGGAAAGTAATGTAAATTCCCTGGAAACAGTTCATAAAAGATATTTTCATATATTTCAAGTACAGGAAAATTAATTAAATTAAAGAATTGGTCAGATTCTTCTTCTGTCATTTCGATTTTTGTAACAGTAAGTAATTTTTCTAATATTGTTTTACGTTCTTTTGATTCCATAAATACATCTTGGCATTTAATATTAAGACAATTTAAGAATTGTATTCGTTTTTTACTTCCTTCGTTATGTGCAAGTTCAAGTTTTTGTTTAATAATGTGATTTACTTGATTATAAAATAAAAAACTTGTTTTAATGGGTTGTAAAGTCATTTTAACTCTTGTTTTTATTCCCTTTGTACTATTTTCCATTGAAACAAATTTATGCTCAGGTGTCAGATTATAAGGAGACCATTTTTTATGTGATTCATGGCGACGTAGAAAGAAATCTATGCTTTTCTGAGTTTGGACTTCGTTCTTTTCTTTTAGGTGTATACGAATACTTTCAAGGTGCTTTTGAGTGAAAACAAATCCACAAGCTGTGCAAATGAAATAATCATCATTGATTGACGGAGTTTCTAATATTGACTGTAAAATAGTTGGAATGTTTGAAATAGACAAAATTTTTTCCTCTATTTGCAAGTGATATATGATATAAATATTTATTCTTTACTCTTTTGTAGATTACCTTAATTATAAGTTAATACTAGAAGATAATTGTCATTGACGCTTATAAACTTCTAAACGTAATCATATACAAAAAAGGAATATGAATTCGTGAGGTTGTGATTAACAAACGAGAAGCAGTAAAAAGAATTCCTACCAGTTTTCCTGACTAATATTAGTTACAGTTCCATTTTTCTAGTAGGGAAAAAATTCCACTTTATGAGCATTCAAGGTTGTTACCTAATAATGAGTAGTGTTGAAAGCGTATTAAGAGAAAGACCATTAGTTAAAGAAGAAAGCATATTAAGAGAAAGACCATTAGTTAAAGAAGAAGGAGTATTCATAATCCTACTCCCTTGGGGGTTGGAATTCTCCCCATAGAATGGGAAGTTGACGTTTTAAAAATTGGTAAAATGCTAGGAAATATTTGTTTTTTGTCAATTGATAGTCATTAATAATTTCAAATTTTTTCATAGAGTAATCACGTTGGATATTATTGTGAAATGTCTGACTGAGTAACCAATAAAGCGAAGTACCTTTGAAACGTCCTTTATTCATCAGGACAGCAATAGAAAGTAAGTC